>NZ_JBBMFP010000010.1:0-239989 GCF_040095955.1 Blautia caccae
CTGCGTCATTCAAAAATCTCCGCCTCCACTGCGTCATTCAAAAATCTCCGCCTCCACTGCGTCATTCAAAAATCTCCGCCTCCACTGCGTCATTCAAAAATCTCCACCTCCACTGCGCAGTCGGTAAAATCAAAGCGGAAACGCACTGCGGCGTTGTCTTTCTCCACCGTGAAAGTCCCCTTATTGGAACTTCCGCTTCTGGGATATCCGTCCCCGCAGTAGGTTGCCGACAGTGTCCCGTAGGTAGATACGGCAAAATCGTATGTCCCCGCATAAGGGATCACCACACTCAGCGTGTATGTATTATTTCCTATATAATACATCCTGGTCACTTCGCTGTTGGAATCATTTTTTACAGCTCCCACATAAGGCTGAAAGCTTCCGTAAACTACCACCTTTTCAGGAAGCTTGATCCCCGTTTCCGGATCATAAACCGCCTCCGCCCCATATGCGATCTGCAGCTCCGGATTGGCAGCCAGTTCTCTCAGACGGTGTCCCTCCTGCCACAGCCGCTTTACTGTATCCTCCTGACCGAATCCCATAGGGCAGGAAGAACTTTTTTTGTTGATCTGATAAAATGTCTGGATATCTTTTGCTCCGCTGTCCCCGCGCTCCATAGCTACCGGCGCGTCACCCAGCATACGCCGGAAGGGAATCTCAAAAAAACCGCACACGTTATTCACTTCCAGCCAGCGGTAAGTATATTCCAGAAAATGATTCCGCTTTTCAAAGCTCTGATGTGCAAACCATGCAATCTGGTCATACCCCCACCAATCCTTTAAGGCCAGCTCTTCTCTGGAATACCGGGCCGGGTCATCCACCGCCAGACCACCCCAGTTGTCGTATTCCATCAGATAGGGCATCGCCTGTGCTGACCAGCCGTTGGGGTTCAGGCCTCCCTCACTGTAGCCCTCCCGGACCAGCACCAGATCGGTACCTTCCCGTTCCAAAAGGGGCACCCTGGTAAATGGCATGGCATGATAGTCAAACAACAGCTTTCCCCTCCGGTTCACCCCATGGGTGTGGGCATCCAGCAATACCTTATGCCGCCTGCCATGGACAGCGGCATACCTGCGTATCATCTCAAAAAGCTCCTGTGTCTTCACCATCCCCCGGTCATTTGCCGTGTACAGATGTACTTGTCCCATGTGGAGTGCCTCATAGCCACAGTCAATATAGCGCGCTGCCCGGTAATAAAACCACATTCTGGCCTCCTGCCGGTTCAGATCCGGGATTCCCCCATTCTTCTCCGGCACCTCTCTGCGGCTTACAAATCCCGCCGGTTCTCCGGGAAACAGGGTATCTGCCAGACAAAAGTACCTGTCTTTTGGTTCCATCCCAAAGTCACGGAACACAAATTCCGGTATCTTCACCGACTCCATCCTCTGGGTCACACACTCAAAAATACAAGCCTGCAGAATGATCTCCGGGTCTGCTTCATGCACCTTTTCTGCCAGCTCCCTGGATTTTGCAAAATGCACATCATCGTCTTCCGTCATATACCAGATCCCCGAAGCACGACCCAGGAATTTTACTCCCAGTTCCCGTACCACCCGCAGGTCATCCGAAAGTGTCTCACTCTCATAAAGCCCTGCCGCGGTCACTGCCCGCGACAGATAATTTTCCAGGACTTCCTTTGAAATCCTGCCGTCAAATTGATAATCCATCATCCCGGTTTCCCTTCTCTAAAAATGTAACGATTAAGGCAATATCTGCCCCTGTTGCTCCCTCTGCCAGCCTTTCGTCCTTCCCGCGCATCACGCTTGGGCCTACAGCATCCAAGTGCACCCATTTTACCCCTTCCCGGATAAAAGATTCCAGAAAACAGGCAGCCACACTGGCTCCCGCTCCTTTGCCGGGTGCATAGTTAGCCAGATCTGCTGTGCTGCTCCGGGCAAGCAGTTCCCGGTAATGGCTGTCCAGGGGCAGTCTCCAGACCAGTTCTCCGGCTTCGCGCGCTGCGCATATAAAACTGCTGCTCATAAAATCATCATTGGAGAACATCCCTGTCATCCGGTCTCCAAGCGCATTATGGCAGGAGTATGTCAGAGTAGCCAGATCCACAATGCGCTGCGCGCCCTGCCGCTGGGCATATACCAGGGCATCCGCCAAAATGAGGCGTCCCTCAGCATCCGTGTTGCAGACTTCCACTGTAGTCCCGTCCAGCATGGTGATCACATCCCCCATCCGGCAGGCCTTTGGGCCGATGGCATTCTCCGCCAGAGGCAGCACTGCCATGATATTTTCTTTTGTCTCCTCCCGTACAAGAATCTCAAAAGCTTCCAGCACATTGGCTGCACCGCACATATCAAACTTCATTCCCTCCATGGCCTCTGCGGACTTTAAGTGATATCCGCCGCTGTCAAAGAGAACCCCCTTTCCGACCAGCGCTGTAAAAGGCTGTTCGGGAACACATTCCCGGGTGAGAACTGCCAGTTTCGCTTCACGGGCACTGCCCTGGTTCACTGCCAGGATTCCGCCGAATCCCTGTCTTTTTAATTCCATGCCATCTAATATTCTGCACGTTGCTCCCAGTTTTGCGGCAAGCTTTTCCGTATAAGCAGAAAATTCCTCCGCTCCCAGGTAATTGACCGGAAGATTGCCAAGGCTTCTGGCATAAGCAATACATCTCCCCTCCAATTCTCCGTACCGGACTGCACGTTTAAATCCGCTGTCCTCCGCCGCACTGCTTTCCAGGTAAAATACCGCACTGCCGAAATCCGCCAGACTTTCACGCATTCCAAATACGTCCCCTTTTTGCAGTTCTTTCAGCCCTTCTTTTCGGAAACGATACGCCCCCTGATACATAGACCGCACAAGGAGACGCACCATTTGTCTCTGCTCTTCCGCCTTTAGGCGGTAAAAAGCAGCGCTGTCTATATCCAGCCGTATCAGAAAACAGCCTTTCCGCTGTCTTCCCAGACGGCAGAACTGTTCTGCCAGCCGCCGGGCATCCATACTCTCAGGAATCACCTCCGTAAAGACAGAGGAATCGTGATTTCCAGGCACTGTTTCGGATGGATGTTTTAATATTATCTTCATAAAGCAATCCCCCCGCCTTTCATCCTCTGCCCATTCTCCACACGCAGAAGCAGTGTCTTGATCTCATAAGGCTTCAGGAATACCCGAATCCCGGATGAGCGCCAGGGACTCTCCGGTTCTTCCATAAGATTACATTCGCACCATTCCTTCACTTCAAAACCGGGGCATACTTTAACTTCTCCCCTTCTTCCCTGGAATTCATGGAATCTGAGCACAATTTCCTCCCCGTTTTCCGCCTGTTTCAGCGCATCTGCCACCAGGTTCTCCCTGTCGAAAGACAAAAGACTTCCATGCACAGCCGCAGCTCCTGCTTCTGCACGGAGGGGTGCGTTCAGATCAAAAGCCTCCTGCTCTATTCCTGCGTCATACCACTCCTCACAATGAGGCAGCAGCGAGTAGGTAAAGGTATGGCTGCCCAGATCCGCGCTGTAGTCCGGGTCTGTTGCAGACTTTAAAAGTGTCAGACGGATTGTATTTTCTTTCAGGTCATAGCCGTATTTGCAGTCATTAAGCAGTGCCGCCCCGTATCCTGTCTCCCAGATATCCGCCCATTTGTGGGCCGCCACCTCGAATTTCGCAGCCTCCCAGCTTGTATTTCTCGTAATGGGACGCCGGATATTGCCGTCCTGGATATCAAATCTGGCATCCACTGCCCGGATATCCACCGGAAATGCCGCTTTCAACAGCTTCTGCCGCTCCTGCCAGTCCACAGAGGTCTTAAAATCAATTCGTTTCCTGCTGTTGTAGAGGCACATGGTCTGGCAGATTGTGCTCTTATGGTATTGCCATGTAAATGACACCTCAATGCCCAGCGCATGTCTCCAAACATGGATGTCCGTACATTGGGTGATCTCCTCCATCTTTCTGTCAATCGTGGGTTCCAGTTCCCAGGCATCAAAACAGCGCGGTTTGTCTTCAAAAATCTGCAGCACATTGGCGCATGCACCGTGGGGCAGCATCTCTCTTTCAGCCTCCCTGTCATAGATTTTTGTGAGCTGTCCTTGTTCATTCCAGCAGATTTTGTAAAACAGAGTAGATACCTCATGAATTCCCCCGTTTGACTCCTGCTGCCGGCTGCAGGCAGTATTCTCTGTAATCCGCTGGTCAGCCGCCTTTTCGGTCTGCAAAGACCTCTCCTCCCCAGACCCCCAGGCAGGTTCCTCATGGGGCCCGGAGACACTCTTCTTCGCAGGCCCCCATACGATTTCCGTATAAGAGAAGGGTTCCATATCCCGAACAAGCACATAAGCCCCATCCTCTTTCCATACACAGGGAAGAGATATCTTCTCCTCACTGCCATCTTCCCGTTTCTGATAGAACCCGCCTTTCCCGTATTCCCCGACGCACACGGATTCTGCCTCCCTGCGGGGAATCCGGACAACGGAGGTTCGCTGCCAGTTGCCGCTGTTGAATACGGAAAACACCCGTTCCTCCCTGCATTCCCGAATAAGGCCGGCGCGGCAGGTCTCGTTCACTTCTCTTAAAAGAGCCGCGGCTTTTTCATATTCCGTATGGCTGTCAAGGTAGACCTCCCTTATGGAAGACCCCGGCAGTATATCGTGGAACTGCTGGCAGAGCACGATTTTCCACGCACGCAGGATACGCTGGGAGTCATAGGGCACACTTCCAAACACTCGGGATAAGACAGACCGGATCTCCGTATCCCTCAGCGCATATTCCATCCTGCGGTTCATCCGTTTATTATACGCCTGGGAGGTGTAAGTCCCTCTGTGGAATTCCAGATAGAGTTCCCCGTCCCACACCGGAAGATATCCTTCCATGGGATTCTCTTTCAGCGTCTCGTTGAGACTGCGGAAATACTCCGTCACGGACTGTTTCCTCACATGGGGGATTCCAGGCATTTTCTCCACCATCTCTATCTGGCGGATCATATCCCGGTTCGGGCCTCCGCCGCCGTCCCCATATCCGTAAGAGATCAGCAGTTCCCTGTTGGAATCCTTGTTCTTATAATTGTCCCAGACGCTTTTCACTGCCCTGGGGCCGGAATTTCCATTGTATGTATAATAATCCTCGCCCGGATCGGATGTAGTCACAAAATGGGCTGTCACCCCGGTTCCGTCAATGCCCTTCCATGTAAAGGTATCATAGGGCAGCCGGTTGGTATCGTTCCAGCTTATCTTGGTGGTCATGAACGTGTCCACACCGGATTTCTTTAAGATCTGAGGAAGCGCCCAGGAATACCCGAACACATCCGGCAGCCAGAGAAATTCACTCTCATAGCCGAATTCTTTCCGAAAGAAATTTTTGCCCACCAGGATCTGCCGGATGATGGATTCCCCTGAGGCGATGTTGCAGTCACACTCCACCCACATGGCCCCGGAAGGCTCCCATATTCCCTCAGCCACCCTCTTTTTGATATTCTCATAAATATCCGGGTGGTCCTCTTTGATAAATTCATAGAGCTGAGGCTGGGACTGCAGAAAATGATACTCCGGATACTTTTCCATCAAACGGTTCACCGTGGAAAATGAGCGGGCAGCCTTCTCCCTGGTATGGCACAGCCGCCACAGCCAGGCCACATCTATATGGGTATGGCCCGCCATGGTCACATGGACATCCGGTTTTCCGCGGCCGTCCAGACACTCGTCCAGGTATCCGGCTGCATCCGACACACTCTCATAAAATTCCCTGCTGCCCGGTTCCGTAAAATCCACCAGACAGAACGCCTTTACAAGCACATTTAAGATCCATTCCCGATATTCATTCTCTGCGCTCAGGGCCTCATAGGTTTCAAGGGCCGCTGTGGTCAGATAGTAAAGGTCATCCGCCCCCCGGTCCAGCACACCGATCTGCGCCCTGCATATCTCCATCACATTGTCTTTGGGGATTCCTCCACCGCTGAGTCCTGTCCACAGCCTGAATTTAAGCTGCAGTTTCTTTCCGCATACCCCGGGGCCGAAGAACACTTCCCTGTGGTTTCCGTCCACAGCCTGATACGGTACATCATTTATATAGAGCAGGCTTTCAAAGTTCCCGTTATTTCCGGTTCCCGAAGGGGCGCCGAAGTCAAAAAGGCCCAGCACTTCCTCCCCGCAGAATGCCTCCGGGATTTCCGCTTCCGCTGTCAGCCAGTAGTATTTGTCCCAGCCCCGGAAAGAAAATCCCGGTCCCACCTCCCTGGCGCACACTCTGCTCTCTCTGTCACTGTCCTCCCAGAACCGGAAGGAGGGAATGTTCCGAAGATTCCGGTACCGAAGCTCCCGCAGTTCCTCTGCCAGATTCTTTATCCTGTCAAAATCATGAAAATCAAACGGCATTTTTTACTCCTTTCCAAACAGACCTCCATATGCCTTGTCATAAGCTTCCAGCAGTTCCCCGGCAAGAGACCAGGAATTGACCAGCGGATGAAGCATCAGCGCCTGGGCTGCACATGCATAAGAACCTTTCTTTACAGCCTCCACTGTGAGACGCTCATAATTTTTGAGCAGCCGCATCAGGATATCACACTGCGGAGGGACGACAGCCACAGGAACGGGACGAATGCCCTCTGCGGATACATGGCAGGTCACTTCCACCACATCGTTATCCGCCAGTCCCGGAATACAGCCTTGGTTCTCCACAGAGAGCACCAGGTATTTTCCCTCTCTGCTCTGCATCCCCTCAATACAGTCCAGCATCACACCCGCATAGCCCATACCGTCGGGGACCTCCAGGCTGCCCTTCTCTGCCATCGGACGTTTGGCTGCCCCAGATTCAATGCTCATGTAAGAGTTCTCTCTCAACTGCATGTAATACAGAAATACCTGCAGCGCTCCCTCCGGGTCGGCATCCATGTCCATGGTTTTCAGTTCTTCCATCATGTGTCTGTTAATCGTTTCTATGGTTTCCCCTCTGGCCGCACCTGCTTTCTGTATATTGGCAAGCGCTTTCTCTCTGTGATAGTAATAATACAGATATTCATTTGGCAGAAGTCCCATGAGCCGCAGAAGCTTCGGATCGAACATGGCAAATTCCTGGATTCCGGCAAGGAAGCTGTCATCTGCCAGAAGCTTCGGAAGAATCTCCTCCCCCTTTCTTTTCACACTCCGTATCCAGGAGAGATGATTCAGTCCGAAAAACTCCACATACAGGTCATCCTCCTTCACTCCCAGCCAGTCGGCCATACGGTACTTTGTACTGCTCGGCGCATCACAGATCCCGATGACCCGGTCATAGCCTGCCGACCGGAGTGCCTGAGTCACAAGCCCGGACGGGTTGGTAAAATTAAAGATCCACGCATCCGGCGCATACTTTTCTATCATCCTGCAGTATTCCAGAAGAACGGGAATCGTCCGCACTGCCATGGAAAATCCCCCCACGCCTGTGGTCTCCTGACCGATGACACCGTGTTCCAGCGCAATCTTCTCATCCGTCACACGGGAATGGTCTCCGCCCACACGAAGGGTAGTCACCACATAGTCCGCGCCTTCCAGGGCTTCCCGGGGCGTTCCCGCTGCCCGGACCTTCAGGCTTTCCTGCTTCCTTTCCACTACATGACGGCACAGCCGCTCGATGATCCTCTGCTTTTCTTCCTGGATATCGTAAAGCACCACCTCATCAATATGCAGCTTTTTATATCTCTTTAAAAGTCCGTTGATAAATATGACGGTCCTTACACCAGCACCGCCGATGACTGCTATCTTCATACTAATCTCCTCCCGCTTATTTATTTTCGTATCTCTCTGTAAAACGCAGCAGTTCCTTTTCTTCCGGAAAACCGGTATTACCCCCATGGGCAGACACTGAGAAGGCACCACAGGCGTTTCCGTACTGCAGACATTTTTCAACCGGTTCCCCCTTCAAAAATCCATAGATATACCCGGCATTGAAGGAATCCCCGGCCCCGGTGGTATCCACAGCTTCTGCCCGGTAGGAGGACCTGCGGTACACCATACCATCTTTCACTGCAAGAGAGCCTTTCCCTCCCAGCTTAATCACCGCCTGCCCGCACTCCCGGGCAAACTGAAGGGCTGCCTCCTCTGCTGTATCTGTCTTTCCGTAGTGCTCCGCCTCTGTCTCGTTCATAAAAAGGACATCAATCCATGGAAACAGCTCACAGATCCTGCTGCTCCAGTTCCCGGTGGGATCCCATCCCACATCAAAAGAGACTGTGGCATCTGTCTCCTCCTTTACCCGGCGCAGCAGCCGCGCATAGGCAGCGTGGGAAATCCCCCCCTCATACCCTGTCACGTGAACATGGCGTGCCCGGCCCGCCTTTTCAATCTCCACCCTGTCCATGCTGATATACCGGTTCGTTCCCCGGTAAGTAAGAAAGGACCGGTCCCGGGCATTGGTAAAGCTCAGGGAGATCCCGGTCCGCGCACCCTTTGCGGTCACAAGCAGCTCCGTATCCACACCAAAACGCTCAAAGGTCTCCCGTATCATATGACCGTAACAATCATCCCCCACTGTCCCCTGGAAGACAGGACGCAGTCCCAGTTTACCAATCCCTAAAGTAAACAGGGCCGCCCCGCCTCCCACATAAGTCTCCATGGAGGAAACCAGCTCCTCCTGTCCCGGTGCCGGAAACGTCTCCACTCCGGGAATGATAATATCCACGTTCACATCTCCGTAGACATAGACATCCCATTTCTTTTCACTCATTTTTCTGCTCCTTTTGTCTTCATCTGCAAATAAATACTGCCCGGCAGGTAAAAAACCGGCTTTCAGCGCGAACTAAAAGCCGGTTTTTTTGTCAACCCTTTACTGCCCCGATCATGGCACCCTGGGCAAAATATTTCTGCACAAAGGGATACACACACAGAATCGGAACTGTGGTGATCACCACTGCCGCCATCTTCAGAGAATCTGATGTGACAGCCGTTGCATTCTGCGCCAGTGCCTGGGCCACAGAAGTAATCTCCTGCTGGGAACTCATGGCCTTGCTCAGCATCTGCTGAAGCACGGTCTGTACCGGCCACTTGGAGGTATCACTCATGTAGAATGCCCCGGCAAACCAGTCATTCCAGTGATTGACTGCCGTGTAAAGTCCCACCACCGCGATCACAGGTTTGCTCAGCGGAAGCATAATACGCGTATAGATCTGAAAATAGCTGCAGCCATCCAGCTTTGCCGACTCCTCCAGACTGTCCGGAATCCCTTCAAAGAAGGTTCTTGCCATCAGAAGATATGTCACACTCACCAGCGACGGAACCACATACACCCAAAAACTGTTGAGCAGATGCAGGTTCTTATACTGGATATAAGTGGGGATCATACCTCCGCTGAATAACATGGTGAAGGTAATCAGCATGGTAATCAACTTATTTCCCGGCAAATCTTTCTGTTTCAGGGAAAATGCCGCAAGCGTAGTCACAGTCAGGCTTAATACCGTACCGATGACAGTTCTGGCAATGGTATACCCGTAAGCCCGGACAATACTGCCGTCCTTGAACACTTCCTTAATATTGTCAAACGTGGGCACTCTAGGCCAGAACCAGATACCGCCCCGAGCGGCATCCTTTCCGTCATTGAACGCCAGAACCAGTACATTCAGACAGGGCAGTATAATAATCAGGCAGACAGCAATGACGATCATATATACAATAACCTGCACCGCAATATCTGTCCGGCTGGCCCTGATCCTGCTTTTTTGGCCTTTCCTCATCCTTAACACCCTCTCTCACCTGTCACTGATAAAAGTTGACAGCATCTTTATCTTTGTTATAGACATCAGCCACATAATCTTCAAATTTCTCTACACCTGCTGCTTTTAACTGGCCGCGGAAGGATTCTATGATACTCTTCACCTCGTCGTCAGACTTTGCAAAACATGCCTGCACAAACACTTCGTCCCAGTTGAGCAGGTCCATCTGTGTCTTCACGTCCTCCATTCCCTCTGCAGACAGATACGCCGGCGCGTCCAGTCCCGGGATCAGTTTCTTCACATAGGGATAATCCGCTGCAACTTCAACACTTCTGGCAAAGGTATCGTTGGAGGACGCCCCCGGTCTTGCCTCTCCGAAATTATTGATGTTGTCTTTATTGGTAAGTACGAATTCAAAGAAATAGTTTCCGCTTCCGCCGAAACCTGCGCCCACCTCATTGAGCAGATAGTCCATATTGCCATCACTCAGGGCCTGCTGTACCTCTTCTTTGAGGACCGGTTTTCCGTCAACCATATCGTAGCTTACACCTTCAACCCCGTACTGGGCGATCATCTGTCCCTCTTTTGTGGAGAGCCAGTCAAAGAACCGGAAGATTTCCTCCGGATTTTCCGCATCCGAGGAGATTGCCATACATCCTCTGGCACCCTTGCCGTGTGTCACCTTTTTGTTGTCGCCCTGAATGTCATTGAGAGGTCCCAGCGGAATCCAGTCATCTGTCTGGTAAATGATATCCGTATAATTGTTCACATCAGCGATGATGGCGGAGTTATAACTCTTGCAGGCCTCCTGGGCACGGGTGGAATCCATGGTGAAGAATTCGGGATTCATAAGCCCTTCGTCTATGAGCCTGCGGATATAATTGATCTCATCATAGATGGAATCCCGCTCTGCCTCATGCTTTACTTTTCCATCTGTATCGATATTATAGTTTTTGTTCACGCCCCAGCGGTATCCCGGACAGATATACTCCAGGGTGTCCACAGAACCGCCCCAGTATTTCGGTCCCAGCGGATAGACTGCGTTTCCGTTCTTATCTTTAAAGCCGCCCTCTTTGATCTTCACGAGCAGATCATAAAAATCGTCCTGGGTCCTGATATCATTCACGTTGATGCCAAGCTGGTCCACAATGGATTTCTGTATGTACATGCCTCCGCGGTAATCCTCCTCCGGATTATATTCCAAAGACTTGTCCGTGGCATCCACATTCATCTGCCACAAATACACGCCGTCCAGGTCTTCACGGAAGGTAACGTTCTTATAGGAATCCCAGGGAAGATAACCGTCCTCATAATATCTGGAATACACCTCTGCATTTTTCATATACTCGGATACATCGGCAAACATTCCCTCTTTTGCCGCCTTTGACAGCAGCGGGAACTCCGGTCTTGTAGAGTTGTCCAGATAAGAAACGATCACATCCGGAATGGTGCCGGACGCAAGCTGGGAGGCCAGCACTTTCGCGTCGCTGTCTCCGGGTGTGTATTTTACATCCAGCTTGATCCCTGTCAGCTCCGTGATTTTCTTCATTGTGGGGGTATTGTTCAAATCCTTGGGAAGGGAATTGCCGATGTCATCCACATACGCCTGGACTGTGATCGTGCGGTCCGCGATCCAGGTATCCGGTTTTCCTTCTTTGCTCTCTGTACTTACATTTTTTGCTGTCTCCTTACTGTCACCTCCGCACCCTGCAAGAGCACCTGCTGTCATGGCACCGCACAGAGCCAGCGCCAGAATTGTTTTTGCTGCTTTTTGTCTCATACCTCTTTCCTCCTTTATCTTCACGGTCACGCTACCAAAGCCCGACTTCTGTGACTTTCTTGCATATCTTATTGCTGATCACAACCAGGATCAGTCCCACGACGCCCTGTATGAGCCCAATGGCGGTTGCATATCCAAACTGTCCGCCCTGCAGTCCCACCCGGACTACATATACATCCAGCGTATCCGCCAGGGTCATATTGCCCGGTGTACGCAGAAGCCAGATCTGGTCCACGCCCGAGGAGAGCAGACCTCCGATGCCCATAATGAACAGCAGGCCGATGGTTCCCCGGATTCCCGGCAGTGTAATATGCCACATTTTTTTCAATTTTCCGCATCCGTCCATCTCCGCTGCCTCGTACAGAGCTGTATCCACACTGCTGATGGCAGCCAGATAGATAATGGAATCCCATCCGATATTCCTCCACAGATCCATGGAAAACAGGATTTTTAAGAAATACTTGGCATCCATCATAAAAAATGTGCCCCCGTCTCCTCCCATGCCAGCTATAAGCTGGTTCAGAATACCGGTATCCGGTGCGAGGATTCTCTGAAGCATTGTGACAATGATGACCGATGACAGGAAATGCGGCAGATATGTGATGGTCTGCGTCACCTTCTTAAATTTCATGTTCCTAATCTCATTGAGCATCAGTGCCAGAATAATGGCGAATGGAAACTCCAGCACACATTTGATAAACCCGATCCTGAATGTGTTCAGGATCAGCCTGGGGGCATCATAGCTTTCAAAAAAGGTCTTGAAATATTTAAGCCCCACCCAGGGACTTCCCCAGATACCCTTGTTAAAAGAGTAATCCTTAAAAGCCAGCACAGAACCGGCCATGGGCACATAGCAGATCAACGCGTAATAGATAATTGCCGGCAGCAGCATCACGTACAGGGGCCAGTAACGGATAAGCCGTTTTCCAATGGGCTGCTTTGGCTGTTTTGGCTGCTTTTCTTTCTTTTTCTTTCCCAAACTTTTTGCCGTTTGCATTTGGTTTCCTCCTTCCTTCTGGTCTCTATTATATTTTTTCCGGGCGATTTTCCACAATGGATAAAAATTAATTATTTCATGGACATTTCTATTCCCCGCAGTCCCCGGGTTCCAGTACCGCGCAGATGGGGTAATGGTCAGACAGCCAGACATCCCCTTCCCTGTCTTCCCATTTTTCAACACTTTGGCAGACAAACGGCGCACCGGCATAGATGTAGTCAATCCGCTCCGGCATATCCTCCGGCTCGAATCCGTGATAGGTGACACCGATTCCCTCCGTGACGTTTGTAAATTCCCTGCGGCTTTTCAGGACTGCAAGCTCCGGGCTGTCCGGTTCCGCGTTGAAATCCCCTGCCAGGATCACGGGAATGTTTTGAAAGGCCGATTCCCGGTCCGCTCTTTTTAAGATAAGCTCCAGCCCCAGCCTTCTGGCCTCCCCGCCCATATGGTCCAGATGGATATTATACAGCCGGAACAGATATGCCTTTCCCGGCCCCCCGCTATACGAAAACACGGCCCCGGTACAGACTCTCGGGCAGATGCTCTGGCACGCGTAGCGGCTTCCCGGCACATAAGGCTCATCCGACAGCCAGAACGTATCCATGGAGATCAGATTCACCCTGTCCCTGCGGTATGCCACGGACACCTGCTCATCCTCCAGGTTTACGTCCCTGCCGCATCCGATCACATAATACCCCTTAAGGTTCTCCTTCAGCCACACTGCCACATGGGGCAGCACCTCCTGAAAACAGATGATATCCGGCTGTTCCCTCCGAATCTTCGCAGTGATCAGATCCCTGCGGCGGCAGAAGCAATTTTCTCCATCCTGTCCGAAATCACAGCGGATATTAAAAGTAACCAGTTTCATACCTCTTCCTCCCAGATCATAATAGCCACAGCCAGATTGGCTGGGACCATGCTTTTTCCCCGGCTGCGTTCTTCACCACAAGCCGTACATATTCCTCATCCCCATTCAGCACAAAGGTTCCTCCCTTTAACTTGCCTTCCTCATTGTGAAGATGTCCGCTTCTGTGCGGTGTCTTGAAATAAATATCCGTACAACCACTGCAGGAGGCACAGGCCGTATTGTCCTCCACATAAAAATCATGGATCAAAGGGCCTGAAGAGGCATAAAAGCTTCCGTCTCTCAGCGCCTCGAAGATACCTCTGTGGGTAAGCTCCCGGGCCTTTGCCATAATGAACCCGCCCATGCTGTACGGTCCCAGTTCATGGGTATCATCCGCCGCAAAGCAATACGTCCTGTTCCTCACATACAGAAAATGATCGTAATATGTCTCGGAGTTTCCGTTGCTGTCCTCAAACTCTGCCACATGGTTGTAGATTTCCATTCCCAGCAGCCCGTGAAGATTCTTGATATCCGTGGAATCCACCTTGGACCAGTAAGGATGGGCATAGATAGTGACATTGCCCCGCTGGGCCATATATTCAATGATCCTCTGTGGCGTACACAGGGTATTGCCTGTTCTCTCCCTTTCAAAACGGTAATGATCGGGAATCCGGTTCGTCTCTGGCAGACCTATGCTCACAAGATGATGGTCCTTGCGCTCCGGAAGCTCCAAATCCAGCTCTGTACCGGGAAATATGAGAAAATCCTCCCGGTTCAGCTCCTCATGCACTCCGTAGACCCAGTGGTCCGTGATAGCCAGAAAGGAATACCCCTCCTGTCTGTACCGCTTTGCAGTCTCCTCCGGTTCGCTGCTGCCGTCTGAGCGGGTGGTATGTGTGTGGAGATTTCCCTTGTAAAATTTTCCGGACTGATACAATGTTCTCTTCTGCATCTTCTATCCTCTTTTCTCAAAATTCTGCCTCCGAAAATCGGCATGGGCATATTATAAAGCACTTTCTTTCGGAAAAAGAATGAAGATTTCTCAGAAAAATAATGGACAATTCTACGATAATCTCAAATCTATTGAATCCCCATTTTATATGTAGTATCATTTACCCAAATTCTATTAACACTTTTTTCAGGAGGAGAGACATCTATGAAAGTACTTTATAAAGTTGGAGGGACCCTGTCCAAAGATTTTATCGGGCAGATATCCTATACCGTATGCCTGGACCGGAAATACGAAGAACTGGATATCGAGTTTTCTTTTGATAAGCAGAAGTACACAGCCGAGGATGTGACAGAGGACGTGATCCGTGAGCTGACAGACTACTGCCGCAGCAATTACGGCCTGGAACTGCCTCCCGGCGCAGACCCGGTAAAGGAGATCATGGACAGTGCCAAGACCGAGATACACACACTGGCAATGCTCAATGACCGCTTCATAGGCTGCATCCACCGCCAGCTCACCAACAGACATATGCACTTTTGCTCCTCGTTGGCCACTGAGGGCTGTATCCCTCAGACGGATCTTGAAGGAGTTCTGAAAGTGACTGTACTCGTCTTCAATGTCCTCATGGATGACACACACTACACACTGCAGGTCTCTGCCCGATAAGGAGGTTTTCATGTACAAACGACTGGAATTACACAATCACACCACAGAATCCGACGCTTCCCTCACGTGTGAGGACCTGCTTCGATGGATGGAGGCAGATCAGGTAGATGCCTTCGGCCTTACAGACCATAATACCATCTCCGGCCATCCCAAGATGCAGAAGCTGCTCTTGGAGAACAGTTCCGGCATACAGTGTATTTACGGCATGGAATACACCACCTACTACGGACATATCCTCTGTCTGAACTTAAAGGAGTATGTTCCCTGGGAAACCATTGACCGCCGCCGCCCTGAACTTTTGTTTCAGGCCATCCGGGATAAAAACGCTCTGGCAGGCATTGCCCATCCGTATTCCTATGGTTACCCCTTTGCCCGGGGATGCCGTTTTGAGATGGAGCTTACTGACTATAGCTGCGTGGATTTTATTGAGATCTTCAATAATCCCGAACCACTCCGCCAGGTCAATGAAAAGGGGCTGCTGCTCTGGGAAGATTTGGTGCTGAAGGGCTGGCCCATTGCCATAACCTGCGGTATGGATCTGCACGGACGCTGGGAGATGGGAAACCAGTTCGCCACCTTTGTGAAAGGGGAACCCGGGGGAGATACCGCAGCAGAACTGGAACAGGCCATCCGCAGCCAGAAGACCTGCATTTCCAAAGGGCCCATCCTGGAAGTCTCCGTGGCCCCTGACAGCCGCTCCCTTACGTTTCATCTGGCTGACACGAAGAAACCCGGCTTTTCCCGGCAGGATTCCTCACAGTTTCTGATCACACTCAAAACATCCTCAGATACATACACGGCTGCCCCGGACCAGGCTTTCCCCATAGAAAGACTGAAGGGCGCGGAATCTGTCATTCCGAAATTATATGATAAAACTGCGGAGATAGAAAACCTGGTCTGTGTAGCGCCTGTTCTGCATCTTACAGGACAGAGCCGTCAGCCATGGATGTGATGTTATGAAATGGAAGGGTATCTATTCGCACCGCATTTTTACGCAGCTTGTCGTCTTTACACTTTTGATCAGCCTGATCCCCACCCTGTCCATCACCTTTTTTCTGTTCTATAAGCTGGAGAATATGGTCAAGACAGAGCTTTCCGAATCCTACCGGCAGATGACCTCCCAATATATAAAAAACATTGACGAAAAGCTGACCCAGTACCGATACAGCCTGGATGTCATTGCCGACAACACCGTGATTCTGGAAACCCTGGTGGACAAGACAGAAAGTCCTTACATCAAAGGGGAACAGATCAGCAGTGAGGTGACAAAATCCCTGCTGCTGGACCGTCAAAGAGAGATCCGCAACTGTATGCTCTACTCTGATATTGATGAGTATCCCGTATACGGAAAACGGGCTTCCATGGTCAAGGAGGCCGGACACGAGGAATGGTTTCTGCAGGAGCGCGCGATCAGGGAAAACAGCTTCAGCTATATCTCCAGCGCCGGCAATGTTCCTGTTCTCTCCTTTGTCAAAAACATTGAAAATGTCAATATCCACAATTATGAAAAAGAACAGCTCGGCTTTCTGAAACTGGACCTGTACATGGATCTGGTCTTCAAGCCCGCAGACACAGCCAATGAGGGGGATTCCTCCTATGAGGTCATTGTCTACGGCGATGACAGCAAAATCCTCTATTCCTCAGCGCCACAAAAGAATTACCTGCTGGACGCATGGCTTACGGCCGGGGATTCCTCGGAACTGGTTGACGGCTATACCATCAAGCACGAGGAACTGGAAAAATGTGCCCTGCATGTCCTGCTTCTGTTCGACAATCATCAGCTCACGGTCAAACAGCAGGCAGTCAGACAGATGATCCTGCCCATCATGCTCTGCGTTATCCTGCTCATCCTGTTCTGGTCCTGGCTCTACAGCCGTAACTTTTCAGTCAGGATCAGGTGTCTGGTACAAAAATTCCACAAAGCGGAGACCGGTGATCTGAACATCTACGGACCTATATCCGGCAACGATGAGGTGGCAGAGCTGGACCGCCAGTTTTCCCATATGCTGGGCAAACTGGATGCCCTGATCCAGAAAAACTATATCCGCGAACTGGAGAACAAGGAGGCACAGCTGAAAAATCTGCAGCTCCAGATCAACCCCCACTTTCTCTACAACACTCTGGAGACCATCAGCTCCATGGCTGCTGTAAAACAGGTATTTGACATCTGCGATATCTGCCAGAGGCTGGGGGAGATCTTCCGCTACAACCTTGGGAAGAATTACGGGGAATTTGTGACAGTGGCACAGGAGCTGGGCCACGTGCAGAATTATATCTTTATCATAAAAAAACGGTACGGAAACCGTTTTGAAGTGTTCTACAACATCTCCGTGGATACAGACAATGCCATGACGCTCCGCTTCATCCTGCAGCCCATCGTTGAAAATGCCATTCTTCACGGCCTGGTAAAACAGACCACCACGGGCACCCTGGAACTCTCCGCCTGGGAGGAGGAGGACAGTCTGATGATACGTGTGGAGGATGACGGCATCGGCATGGATATCCAGAAAGTGGAGGAGCTGAACCGCTCCATAAATGTGGCTGACGATCTTACCCATACCGGACTCAGCATTGGTATCCGCAATGTCAACCAGAGGATCAAGCTCGCCTGCGGGGACCAGTACGGAATCACCATAAAGAGTACCCTTCACTACGGCAGTCAGTTTGATCTGCGCCTGCCGCTCATTCGGAAAGGAGAAAAAACAGATGAAAAGGAACCTGCTGATAGCAGATGACGAGGAGCTTATAAGAAAAGGCCTGATCGCACGTCTTAATTATCTGGGGTTTGCATTTGGTGAGATTCTGGAAGCGGAGACGGGAACAGAGGCACTGGAGGCAGTGAGAGAAAATTCCATATCCATTGTCATCACAGACATCCGGATGCCTGATATGGACGGTCTGGTCTTCATCCGGGAGGCCAAGAAACTCTCCCCTCATCTGCGCTTCATGGTGTTAAGCGGTTACGCCGAATTTGAATATGCCAAAACCGCCTTAACTCTGGGCGCCAGTGCTTATCTGCTGAAACCTCTGTCAAACCAGGACCTGAAAGAGGGTATGGACAAACTGCTCACACAGGTAGAACTGGACACGAGAATACGCCGGGACATCACCTCCAGGAAGAAGCTGGAGGAGGAGAACACTGCGTACACCCTGGAAAAGGAGGTCAATGCTCTCCTCCATGAGCCTGAAGACGAGAAATTCGGAAAAGGCAAATATCCCGCATTCTACCATAAGATCTCCTCCGCTCCCGGAAACCGCCTTCTCCTGGGCATTGTCAACATTGAGGAGAAAAGCTGTGAGAACAACTTCTGTAAAGACGACACGGAGCTGATCCGCTTTGCCGTCAAGAATGTATTTGACGAGATCAGCTCACCCAGCAAGGTCCTTCTGGTGAACAGTATCATCCACCGGCGTCAGATGTATGCCGTCTTTGAGAGCAGCGGCAGTGAGGAATCCATGCTCCGCCGGGAGGTGGAACAGTTCTTCCTGGAGATGCGGGCTGTTCTGGAGAAGAAGATGGGCATTTACCTGACCATGGGCACCAGCAGCCAGACCGGCAGACTCTTTGCGGGAATCCTGGGGGAGGCGGAATCCGCCCTTCGCCAGCGGACCATCTACGGTGACGGCAATCTCTATTTTTATGAGGACAACACCGTCTTCTCCGGGAAGTCCTTTCCCGCCTCAGAGCTGTACTTTCTGGAACAGTACCTGATCCAGGGCAATGTCAACGGTATCCTCAAGCTTCTGTCCCAGTTATTCTCAGAGGAAATGCTCCAGAGCTGCGGCGTCTCCTACATCCGCATCCTCTGGGTGCGCATCCTGAATCTCCTCCTGAAATACTATGAGCCGGAGATACGCAAGTACATCGGTGTGGAGGACCTTCTCCACAATTTCCGGATCCTGGATGAACTCTGCCTCCCGGAAAGGATCCACCGCTATATCTCGGATATTATCACGGACTGCATCAGCAAACGTGGAATGCAGGATGCCAGTTCCAAGGACAAGATACAGCTTGCCACTCAGTATATAAAAAAGCATTACAACGAAAATCTGTCCATAAACGGCCTGGCGGAACTCTACAACATGAGTCCAAACTACTTCTCCTCTGTCTTCAAAAAGGAGCTGAACCGTTCCGCGGTAAACTATATCACAGAGGTTCGCATGGAAAAGGCCAGGGAGTATCTGAAAGATACCGGCCTGAGCGTGATTGAGATCGCGGAAAGCGTGGGCTATGAGGACAGCCAGTATTTTTTCCGGGTCTTTAAAAAGACAACCGGGGTCACACCCCTTCAGTACCGGCAGCAATGCCGATCCGGTAAACCCATGTAGAAATATCTACTTTAAAATGGTGATATATCCATTTCTCCTTTTTCCGTTCTGGTGTATATTGAAGAACGAAAAAAGAAAAAAGGGGTATCTCTCATGAAAAGATTTCACAAACTTGAAAGCAGTAAAATGGCATTCTATCTGTTCCTCCTGTGCTGGCTGGCCTACTTTACCTCCTATATCGGACGGCTGAATTTCTCTTCCGCCATGACAGCCATGATCGAGGAGCAGGTGCTTGCCGGGTCCCAGGCAGGGTTTATCAGTATGGTATATTTCTTTGCCTACGGCATTGGGCAGATGTGCAACGGCCTGTTGGGAGACCGGTTCCATCCCGGACATATGATATTTACCGGTCTCGCCGCCGCCGCTGCCGCTAATCTCATCATGGGATTTGTGGATTCCTTCTTCCTCATGTCCCTGGTCTGGGGCATCAACGGATACGCCCAGTCCATGATCTGGCCTCCCATCATCCGTATTTTTGCGGAAATGCTGCAGGAAATGCAGAAGGTACGCTATTGTATCCACATTGTGTCCTCACAGGTGGCCGGGACTCTGGGCGCCTATCTCCTGGCAGCGGCCGTCATGTGGCTGGCAGGCTGGAAAGCCGTGTTCGGTGCGGCAGCCCTCTGCCTGGGCGTCATGGCTGCTGTCTGGTCCCTGGGTTTCGGCCGTATTGAGCGTTACAGCCAGAGCTGCGGGAAGGAAGATACCGCGGCCCCGGATGTCTCGGGCTTTAAACCGCAAGACACATCAAAGGCTGTACCTTTCTCCTCTCTTCTCTTCAGCTCCGGCCTGCTGGCCGTAGTATTTCCGGTACTGATCCACGGAATGCTGAAAGACGGAGTAGCCACCTGGGTGCCGACCTTTATCAGCAAAACCTTTCTGACCTCTCCGTCTCTCTCTGTGCTGGTGACCACCGTTCTGCCCATTGTAAATCTCACCGGTGCCTATGCCGCACAGTATATATACCGCCGCACAGGCAGACGGGCCATGAAGGCTGCCGTTCCCTTTTTCCTGCTGGCCTCTGCCGCGCTGGCCGGAATCCGTCTGGCAGGCAGTCTGTCCATCGTCCTGACCGTGATTCTGTTCGCGCTCATCACCGCCTCCATGATGGCAGTCAACACCTTATTTGTCAATCTGCTGCCCCTGAACTACGAAAAGCAGGGCCGGGTCTCCACAGTATCCGGCTTTCTGAACTCTGTGGCCTATCTCGGCACCGCGGTTTCCACCTTTTCCATTGGGGTCATGGTGGACCATCTGGGGTGGGGCGCCACTGTTACAAGCTGGATACTGGTCACAGCCGCTGCCCTTATAGTCTGCATTGTAAAATCTCTGCGCGAAAACGTTACAGGTCCCTAATATTTTTTCATCTCTCGTAAGGAAGCCGGGGACACCCCGTAGCACTGCTTAAACTTCCGGTAAAAGTAGCTGGTATCCGTATATCCTACCTCCTGGGCGATATCGTTGATCCTGCGGTTCGTATTCAGTATCAGGTCTTTGGCGATCCCGTTCTTGATATTGCTCAGATACTGGGTGAAGGAGCACCCCACTTCCTTCTGGAAAATCTGGCCCAGATACGAGGCGTTCATATGGTATTTATACGCCAGTGTCTTCAGACTCAGCTCCTCCCTGTAATTCTTCTGCACCTCTGCCATGATCTGCTTTACCACAGGCGTGTATGCGGAATTCTCTGTGTGCAGATATGTGATGATCTCCGAAATCTCCGAGATGAACATAGCCTTCAGTCCGAAGATATCCTCAGCGCCGTAAATCCCCTCCACCATATCGGACAGATCCTGCATATTCTTCTCTTCCAGCTTATATTCCCCCTTGATATCCCACAGCAGCATGGCGATCTTCAGGGCAGTCTGGTACAGGTTATTCACATCCGTGTCCTTGCGGATATTGTTGATGAACAGATCCTCGATGTAATTGATCGCCCCGTCCCTGTCCTTCTGCAGTATCATTTTGCGGAGCTGCGTCTCATCAATGGCCACATCCTTTGATTCCCGGTTCCTGATATGGTTGTCATCCACACAGCTTCCGTATCCGTCCAGCATCCTGTACTTCTGCATCCGCATGGCCTCCCGGTATGCATCCGGAAGCTTTTCATAATCCGTAAAGGAAGGGCCGATACTGATAAATGTAAAAATCCCCAGCTCACTTTCCAGGCGGTTCTGCAGACAGGAGAAACGGCTGTGGATCTCACCACGTATCTTCCCGGCAGTCTCCCCTTCCCCTCCGTTCCAGGTATAATCTATCTGAAAACTGTCTATCAAAAGCAGGGTATCTGTGCCCAGATGGATCACTCTGCACGCTTCCTCCTGCAGAATGGAAAGCAGTTCCGACATATCCCCTTTCCGCATGCTTCTGCTGTCAATCTTCATAACTGCCGCTGACAGCAGCTCCGCCTTCTTTACCCTTGGAAACAGGGAGAGAAATGTTTTCTGCTCCTCCTCACTGCTTCCTCCCTCCAGAAACTTCTGCCATCCGATACGGTCCTCCATGTCCTTTGCATTGTCCCGGTCCATCTCCCGGAGTTTCAGAAGCGCCTTTTTTGCCACTGCCTCAAGCTGTTCCTCGTCAATGGGCTTTAATATGTAATCCTCCACGTCAAGGGGAATGGCTTTTCTGGCATATTCAAATTCATCGTATCCGGTGAGAATGACAAACCGCACCCTCTCATCCCTGCCCCTGATCTCCCTTAACAGGTTCAGGCCGTTCATCACGGGCATCTCCACATCTGTCACCACCAGATCCACAGGCTCCTTCTCCCAGAGGGACAGTGCCTCCTTACCATTGTGGGCCATATGCACCACCTCAAGTCCCAGCGCCTCCCAGTCTATGATGTTCCTTATCCCCTGGAGAATCAGCTCCTCATCCTCCACCAGCATTACTTTCTTCATCTGTTTCCCTCTCCCTGACCTTCAATTTCAATATCACATGCATGCCCCGGGGCCTGCCGGCCTCTAAAAACACACCGCATGTATCCCCATAAGCAGCCCGCAGCCTGCGGTTCACATTCGTCACGCCAATGGATTTTCTTGTATCCATCTCATTGTTTCTGAGTTCACGGTTCTTACTCTCCATGTCTTTTCCGGGCATTCCCCTTCCATTGTCTTCTACATGGATATAGAGGTCCTCCTCCACGCACCTGGCATAGATCCGAATCTCATTGTCGCTCTCCTCCATCCGGATTCCATGGATAAAATAATTCTCAATAATGGGCTGCAGGATAAATTTGATAACCGGAATGTTGGACAGTTCCGGTCCGCACTCCACACTGGAACGGAATTTTCCCTGGTACCGGTATTCAAACAATTCCAGATATTTCTTACAGTAGTGCAGCTCCTGCATAAGAGTTATCACATCCGCCTCCTTTAGCTGACTGCGGAAAGTGACGGCCAGGCTGTAGAGCATTTTCCCCACTTCCCGGTCCCCGTTGCAGATGGCTTTCATGCGGATGGCTTCCAGTGTATTGTACAGAAAATGAGGGTTGATCTGACTCTGCAGTGCCTGCATCTCCGCATTCTGCTGTTCAATCTCTGCCAGATAGCTTTTCTGGATGTAGGATTCCAGTTCCCGGCACATGCGGTTAAAATGGTGGGCGATCATGTCCAGCTCATCCCCGTGCTCATGTTCCGGAAGCTGTACCTTTAAGTTTCCCGTCTGCACCTGGTCCATGCCCTGCAGAATACCGTCAAGCCGTTTTGTAAGGCGTTTCAGATAACTGCTGATCAAGATCTCACCTGTAATGACAAGGACAGCCCCGATTCCCAGTATGGCAAAAATATGGACTGCCGGAACGGAGGCTGCAGTGTGCTTGTCAAGCCTGGCTGCCACAATATAATCTTCCACACTTTGAAGCTGTATGTAGGACCCGAGTTTTTTATCTGCGTCCTTTTGCTGGAAATCCTCCAGAAGCAGAGAGTCCGCCCCCGGAAATACCTGGTTTCCGTTCTTGTGATAGAGATACACCTCTGCCATGGGATACTTTTCCTGAATCTTTTTCATGGACCCTGTATCAAATGTAAAGACAATACACCCCTCCATCCTCATGCTGAGAGGGTCCCTGATTTCTTTCTGAAAGGAGTAGGAACCGGGCATGGCAAGCCCGCCGTCCAGAATCTCCTTTCTCCGTTCCCTGCCTTCATGATTTACACGGATATCATTTTCGGAGTAAAAAACCGTTGTCTTGTTATTGGTATAGCTGATGAATTCTATCTCTTTGATATCCGGATACGCGGAATACGCATTTTCCACATAACTGTAAATATCCTTGTTGTCCAGTGTGTTGGAGGACGCGTACGTGTCCAGATGACGTTTGAGATATTCCTCCGTGTCATACCGGAAGTAATTGAGCAGGTCCTCCAGCTCAGAACTGTTCTGGTAAATCGCTCTGTGCAGATAATCCGCGTCCGAGCTTACACGGCTCACCTCCAGAACCGCCTCCCCGCACAGCTTCCCTGCATAATCCTGATTTGTCTCCAGCATGCGGGTTCTGCTGGAGGAAACCGAATATAAGATCAGCACTCCTACGATCAGTATCAGAACTGCGGAATAACTGAAAAATAATTTCTGAAATAAATGTCCCGGGCTTTTGTTTTCCATATATCCCCTCCTGCCTGTAAGTATACCATATCTCCGCCTGTCTGTGCATGCTGAGGATATGCTGATAGCACAAAAAGAGAGTCCTGTGGTTACTGTTCACACTCCACTGTCCCGCGAGGTGTTTTCAGGCCAAAGGCATGAAAATCCCGAGGCAGCCAGCGCGATATGGAGCGGAATGCTCCATATCTGTGCATCGCGAAGCGTGTTATTGGGCACGGAGTGAACAGTAACGTCCTGTGGTTAACTCTCTTCCAGTGAATGCAGAACCTTCCGGTTCATAAATGCTATGAGGAATCCGTACAGGCTTCCCATAAATAATACTGCTGTCCCTGCTTTCAGCTCAAACAGCATCAGGATGACTCCCAGGGAGACAATGCTCCCCAGAGTGCTGACAGGCCTGGTGACAAGAAGGATCAGGGAGGTCTTAACAATATCCCGGTTCTTCATCCGGTACCGGGAGGCCAGCAGGTACAGATTCGGTGTCACCGCCAAGGCGGCTGCGAATAATATCACAAAAAGGATCATAAGAGGAAAGACCGGAATCTGTACCGCAAAAAACTCTATATTTATCTCAAATACCAGGATCAGGAACATATGGCCTGCCGCCAGCAGATATTTCTGTCCCCAGTCATCCCTGTATGCCTTCCTGTAGTCTCTCCATACCCCGGTCTCCGTTTTGGAGAGCAGGCGGTTCATGGTGTAAAACAGGGCGGAGAGCGCCGGCCCCGCAGGAACCATGCACAACAGGAAGAATGGCAGGCAGGTGCGCACCTGGGAGGCTCCCACAAAGAGGAAAAACAGGAGCGCCGGAAGGTTGGAGAGCAGAAACAAAAGGTTCGCTCCAATCACATACCACAGCTTTTCACAAAATCCCAATATCTTATCCATCTGGAACACTTCACTAAACATTTTCTCCTCCTCTTCCCAAGCTGCCGGTCTGCAGCCGCTCTCAGGTACGGTCTGCGCTATAAATGCACAGGCCTGACCGGATCATTACCATTATTCTTACAGCTCGATCAGGATCGTCTTGATCTCATAGGGATGCAGATGAAGCTTCATCTCCCCTGCCGGCCTTGCCTTTGTGAGCGGGCGTTCCCTCAAATCCCCCTCCATCCAGCAGGAATAACCAAATCCCGGTGTCACCGTCACGTTCTGGGAACTTCCCGCAAACTCATGGAAGCGCAGAACAATATACTTTCCGTCCTCGGACTTTTTCACTGCGTCCACTTCCACCTGTTCATTGTCAAAGGTGACAAAACTCTCAAAGTCTGCCTTCGTCCTTCCGGCAGCCGCTTTCATGGGGTCATTGAGCGTACATGCCTCCTGCACGGTACGTCCCTCCACAAAATCCCCGCCGTGTGGCAGAAGGGCATAGGTAAAGGTGTGCATACCCTGGTCCTGCAGATGGTCCGGCTGCAGACCGGAACGCAGAAGGGAAATGCGGATCACATTATCCTTGATGTCATGTCCGTATTTGCAGTCATTCAAAAGGCTGACGCCGTAATTTCTCTCGGAGAGGTCAGCAAAACGGTGGGCAACGCTCTCAAATCTGGCCTGATCCCAGCTTGTGTTCCAGTGGTTTGGGCGCCTCACATTGCCGTACTGTACATCATAGGTTGCATAGGTGGAGCGGATATCCACCGGGAAAGCAGCCTTTAATAACTGCTGTCTTTCATGGAAATCCACATCTGTCCGAAAGTCGATCCTTCGGGAATCCCGGTACAGGCTCATATCCTGGGAAATGAAGGATCTCATATATTTCCATTCCATGTGGATGGTCAGTTTCAGCGGACCGCACTCCGTCACTTCAAAGGCCGTCAGCTCTGTGATCTCCCTCATTTTCTGCTGGTAGTAAATATCAATGTCCCACGCGTCGTTGTCAAGAGGCTTATCCTCGAACATCTGCAGCACATTTCCCCGCTCCCCTTCTGCCAGGACCTCACGGCCGAAGGTCTTGTCATAGAGCCGGGTCATCTGACCGTAATCATTCAGGGAAATCAGATAATAAGGGGTCTCGATCTCCCTTCCCCGGATCACGAAACTGTTCTGCTCCTCTTTTCCCTGTGCCTGGGGATGGAAGAAGATGACCTTATGCCCCATGGCCGGCACCTGCTCTGCCTTTACATACACGGCATTTTCCCCTTTCTGTACAGGAAGCACACACCCCTTATCATCTGTAAAGTATCCGTTCTCTGTGCAGGGGATGGATATCAGCTCATCCTTCGTCCAGGCAGAAGCATTCCATACGGTCCAGGTGTTCTCCTCCGGCAGGGCTGTGTTCTCCGTGAAATCCTCCTCCACCTGAACTGCGATTTCTTCAATGGCAGCGTAATCTTTATGGCAGTCCTCATATACCTCATGGATGGAGGAGCCGGGTATGATGTCATGGAACTGGTTGGTCAGAATCAGCTTCCAGCCCTTTGTGAGGCTTTCCTGCTCTGCTTTTTCCAGGCTTCCTGCCATGAGGCCCTGCATAACGGTCATCCACTCAGCCCTGCGGTACAAAAGCTCCATTTTCCTGTTCATGCGTTTGTTGTAGCCCTGGCTGGTGTAAGTTCCCCTGTGGTATTCCAGATACAGTTCCCCGTCCCAGGTATTTACATACTGGTCTGTGTCCTTTACTGTCTCCTTCAGTTTTCTGAAATACTCCCCTGCTGTGGATGTTTTCACATGAGGCAGCCCCGGAATCCTGTCCAGTCTCCGTCTCTGTTCCAGCATGTCACGGTTCACACCCCCGCCGCCGTCTCCGAATCCATAGGCGATGAGCAGGTCTTTGTTCATCTCCTTCTCACTGTAGGCATCCCACACGCCTTTTACAGTCTTTGGCATAAGCTTGCCGTTGTAGGTGTAGAACCAGGAGCCCGGTTCATTCCAGGGTTCCGGTGTGGTGATGAAATGGGTCAGCACTTCGCTGCCGTCAATGCCCTTCCATTTGAAGGTGTCGTGAGGCATACGGTTAAACTGGTTCCAGCTTATCTTTGTGGTCATGAACATATCAATGCCGGATTTTTTCAGAATCTGGGGAAGTGCCCAGGAGTAGCCGAACACATCCGGCAGCCAAAGGTATTCCACATCTTTTCCGAACTCATCCTTGATGAATTTGCTCCCGATCAATATCTGGCGTGTCAGAGATTCTCCGCTTGTCAGGTTGCAGTCTGCCTCCACCCACATAGCGCCGTCCGCTTCCCAGCGTCCCTCTCTGACGCGCTCCTTGATCTTCTCATAGATTTCAGGGAAATCCTCTTTGATATACTCATAAATCTGGGGCTGCGTCTGCAGGAAAATGTATTCCGGAAACATTTCCATCATGCGGAGCACTGTGGAGAAGGAACGGGATGCTTTCTCATGAGTGTGCTTCAGCCGCCACAGCCATGCCATGTCAATGTGGGTATGGCCTACACAGTAGACATTTACCAGGGAATGCTTATCCATCTTGTCAATCTTCTCATTCAGCACCTGATCCGCCTGATGAAGGGATTCATAGAATTCATCACTTCCCGGATATGCCCAGTCAATGCAGTGACACGCTTCATCCAGTGCGTTTCTCAGATCATAGCGGATGGGATTGTTTTCCTCCAGGTTCTCAATGGTCTCAAGCACCATGGTTCCCAGATAGTAAAAGTCGTCTGCCTCTTCATCCAACCAGGCCAGATCTGCCCTTTTGATCTGATGCTCCTGCACCGCGGGCACACCGCCGCCCTCCAGCCCTGACCAGAGGCGGAAGGTCAGGCTTGTGTCCTTTCCATAACATTCCTCCGGGAAAAATACCTCCTGATGGTTCACGTCAACACCCTGGAAGGGTTCCTCATCCAGATAGCACATGGACTCAAAACCACTGTTGTTTCCCGCACCTGTATTTCCGAAATCAAAGATACCCACTGCCCGTCTGCCGGCCCACTCTGCCGGGATCCGGATATCCCTGTGCATCCACAGATAGCGGTCCCTGCCGGCCCAGCACTCACCCCCGGCAATCCTTCCCCAGCCGTCAAAGTTTACGGGAACCCTGGGATTTACCAGCTTCTGTTCATCCTCGCACATTAGGAATTCTCCTATAGGAGTCACACCGCGGTATCTGTATTTCTTCACTTCATCCATTCGTCTCTGTAATTTCCTGTCTGTCAAAAACATAATACCCTCCTGTTTGATGCCGCCTTTCCCACCGCCTTAAGCAGCTCTGCAGCCAGCAGCACGCTTCGTTATTTTTATTTTACATGTTTTACAGGAAATAACAATTTCCCTTTTTCTAGGTTAACTGTACAAATTCTAGTGCGGTATTCCGGTGCGCGCTTACCGCTTTACCCGGTATCCCAGAAAGTCCAGCATCAGTTCACTGTACATGGCATTGGCCCAGGAAAACCATTCTCTTGTGAAAATCTCAGGGTTATCCACAAAGACACCCTCGTGCATCATACCTTTTCCACCGTCTGTCCCCGCAAGGCGTCTGAGTACCTGAAGTTTCTCCTCCTCTTTTTCCGCAGTCAGCCCCTCCATGGCTGCAGCAATGTGCCATACATATCTGGATGGTGTATGGGGACTTCCGATGCCGGACAGCCTGTCCCCTTTATAATAGTAAGGATTGGCCTCACTCAGCAGAAATCTCCTTGTGTTTTCCGCCACGTCACGGCGTCTCGGTATGTAGCCCAGATATTCCATGGATAAAAGGCTGGGCACATTGGCATCATCCATGAGATTATACTGCCCGAAGCCGTCCGTCTCATAGGCATAGATCTCACCGAATTCCGCTGTCCTGGCAATTCCGTATGTCTCGATTCCCGCTGTTATCTCCTCCCGAAGGCGTTCTGCCCGCTGTGCTGCTGCCTCCTCATGAAGGATTTCCCGGCAGATTTCAGACATGTATCCTAAAATAACACAGGCAAACATGTTGGACGGTATCAGATAACCATAGGTACATGCATCGTCACTTGGGCGGAATCCTGACCAGATCAGACCGCAGCCCTCTTTTACCAGAGCGCCCTTTCCATCCCTTGACAGTGTATCTGTGTGAATGGCATTTTTCCGCTGGAAACGGTACTGTGACCTGGACTCATGATACTGTTCCCGTTCAAACACATCCATGATAGTTTTTATCCCTGTCAGAAAGGTATCATCAAAATGCGCGGTATATCCCGTATTCTTCCAGAGCAGGTAGGCAAGCTGGACGGGATAACACAGGGAATCCACCTCGAATTTCATTTCCCATACCCATGGGTTCTGATCCGGGAAATCCTTCTCCCAGCAGTTCCCGTTGTCTGTCTCATTAAACGCATTGGCGTAAGGCTCTGTCAATATGCAGCGAAACTGCCGCTTCACAAGCCCTGCGATCACCTGTGTCAGCTTCTCATCCTTCCCGGCAGCCAACAGATACGGGCGGAGCTGCGCAGTGGAATCCCGCAGCCACATAGCCGGAATATCGCCTGTGATCACATGGGTGGTGCCGTCCTCCATCTCCCTCACCGTTGTGTTCAGGGTGTTGGTAAAGCAATTGCGAAACACCTCTGCCAGGTACGGTTCCTCCCTGCACTTGGATTCTGCTTCCTTTATCAGTTCTTCTATGATTCCCGGGTTCTCCATTTTTAAAGTCCTCCTGTAATTTTTCTTATGTGTCCATCCTATCAAAAACAGATGGGGCTGTATAGTGAAATATCTCTTGAAATTTGTAAACTTTTCTACTCCGGGCTTCATATCCTGCTGTATACTCCTGAACACAAAAAAGAGCCTCCGTGACTGCTGTCCGAAAGGCCCTTCTCCTCTTTATCTGTACTGCAGGCTGGACATATCCAGCTCCTTTACAGCACATCTGTGTGTTTTTGTTTTTCTGTCATAAGTAAGCGCTGCCGCAAGTACCCTGCCCTTTACTTTTCTTTCACCGGTCATCTCCTTCAACCGCAGCGCATATTTTTTCTCCTGTATCTGCTCCAGTGCAGTTTCCGGCTCTGCATCCACCTTCAGTTCCAAGATCAAAGCAGTCTCAACAGGAGGAATGGGGTAAAATATAAAATCCGCATACCCTTTACCGGCCCTGTCTTCCCGCTCAATGCGATAACTGTCCCTGGCAGATAAATAGACCAGATTCACCAGAGCACTCAGATCTGACTCACTGCTATAATTCAGTATGGGAATTTCCGTATCATGTGCCAGGGATAAAATCTCCTCCATGGTCCTGGTATCTCCCTGCAAAGTGGCATGCAGCATTTCCTGGGACCGTTTTGCAAGCTTTGCGATATATCCCATTTCCCGTCGCTGCAGAACTTCCTCGTATTTCAGCATCAGTTCCTTATTCGGAATCGCTATTTTCCCATCCTTATGGGTCAGCATGCCATAGACCAGCATGGCTGAAAAAATATCTTCACGGCTGTGCAGTTCCATGGTTTCCGCAGTAAAATTTTTGATAGAAACCTCTATCCACTCTCCTGCCACCATACGCACGATATCTTCTTTGACTTCATGCAGATTATGGTTTATATAGAAAAATATCTCGTCATACGGCCCCGTACTGCTCCAATAAGTGCCCAGGTGGTTTTCTGACAATGCCCTGATCACAGAACGTGGATTATATACGGATTCCCCGTCTGCAGTCTGATATCCGTCATACCAAATCTTCAGCTCCTGAAAGCTGAATCCTGCCTTTTCCGTCACAGCGGAATATTTTTGATACAGATCCAGCACTTCTTTGTCCGTAAAGCCGAAACATGTGCTGAATCTGGCAATACCCGTGTCCGCCATAGTGTATTCATTGAACATATTAAGCGGGGACCCGCTTGAATACTTGGCGATAGGAAGAATTCCCGTCATATATGCCATCTCTACATATGCCTGTGATTTAAGCAGATTCTGCAGAAAACGAAGAAACTTAAACTGATCTTTCTCATCAAATGTGTTATCATGGAATATAAAATCCCACTCATCCATAACGAAAATAAAACGTTCTCCTGTTTTACTTCTGATCATTTCCAGGGCATCCCAGGGGGCGTCTGTTTCGGTAACTCCGCACTGCGGATACTGCTCAGCCAAATCTTTCATAAGCTTTTTCACAACAGCGCTTATATAGGTATTATAATCCTCACATAAAAACGGCATTTTACTGAAATCAATAAATATAACATTATGTCTGTTGATATGCTCTTCAAAGTGAGGATTGTCTTTGATCTTCAGTCTGAAGAACAATTCCCTGCTGTCGCATCCACGCGAGAAAAAGGAAGATATCAGATTGGCTGCGGCAGTCTTCCCAAACCGTCTTGGCCTTGTGATACAAACAAAGCGGTTCTCTGTATTAAGGACAGGGAATAACTCTTCAAGGATTTCTGATTTATCAACAAAGTATTCCATCTGTGTAATATATTTATATGCCTCATAACATACATTATTGTTTAGATAATATCCCATAGCGTCCTCCATAATCCCTGAACAAAGTATTCTACTTCATTTCTCTGATCACTCATTGTTCCGAAACAAAAAATATATCCTGTTATTAGATTATAACACATTGCTGAATTATTTTACATTGACAGGCATAAAAAAACCAAAACACCCGACAGTCTTGACCATTCCAAAAACTGCCGGATGTTTTCTATCTCTTCTGGCATTTCTCGCAGAAATATACATTCCCGCCCATATACGCCGCCCTTTTTATTTCCCCACCGCACCGCATGCACGGCTGGTGCAGAGAGTTTTTGGAGAGCTGGGTTATGTACCCGCCTTTGTTTCCGAATAAATCCCGCTCTGTATCTCTGCCCCCCTCATCACACATCTTTTTCAGTGTTTCGGTAACAGATTTGTAGAGATTCACAAAATCTTCTTCCTCCGCCTCCCGCATGTCAAACCTGGGGTCAATGCCTGCATTCCACAGAATGTCCTGCAGCACACCGTTTCCAAGGCCGGGTATGCGCTGCTCGGTTGCCAGAAATGCTTTGGCTGTCACCTTTTTTTGGGTATCCGGGTACAGACTCCGGAAATACTCGTAAGTAAATCCCTCCTCCAAAGGCGTACACTTGCTGACAGACGAAATATAATATTCATCACTGCATTTTCCCAGCGGATATACTCCGATAAACGCATACATCTGCACCGACACGGACAGGGCCGTATCGTCGTCAAAGGCCGCAAAAAACTGATGCCTTTTCGGGAACTCTGCCTTCTTTTCACAGTATTTCGGATAGGCGCCGTCGAAAAGCAGAATCATACAGTCTTCCGTATCAATCTCAATCATGCCGCCCCGGTTCACAGCCTTTACAATGGACTGCCCCTGGAGCATCTCATCATAATTTTCTTTGTCTCCGTGAAAGAACGCAAACTTATGGGGCGTATGGCCTGCTGTGACATAGTCAATAGTCTTTCCTTTCAGGTTATCTGTTATCTGCTTTGCTATGGTTCGGCTCTCCGGCAGTTCCAGCATATCGTATTCCTCCTCCGGCATGTGTTTCAAACTGCATTCGGCAGGCTGTGCGTCACAGTTTGCCGAAATGAACTTTCAGGCATCTTCTAAGACTGTTTCCACCTCTTCAGTGTGGGGAACCAGGATTTCATCATTTTTTCTGCTTCCTCCTGCGTACCGAAAGGATTTCCGTTTTCCTCATTAAACTTCAGGTTAAACCGAATCATATCCTCCATTGTCATATCACCGGTAAAGCTGCCGTCCTTATAGCAGTAACAGCAATAATCCTCATTTCTGCTGCCGTCCCTTTCCGTTCCGAAATCTTCTTCCTTCTCCATAGGCATGCCGCAGCTCTGGCAGAATTTTTTATCTTCCATGATATCTGTCCTCCTGTTTTTCTTACAGGATACGATATCTAATATGACACCTTATGTCATATACGGTAAAGTTCCCGAATCTTTTCCGCCTCCTTTTCGATCTGCACTCTCAGCCATTCCGGCTCCAGGACCCTGGCATCCGCGCCGAAGGATAAAATAAAACCGGTCAGCCACCTGCCAGGTGAAAAAGCAGTCTTCACCTCAAAGCCACCGTCCTTTTGTCGGACAATATCCTCCTCAGCGAAAAAGTCCAGCACCTGATAGCCCGCTGCCTCCGTAAACCTGAGTCTGACTGCTGTCATATCCTCTGACATGTCCCCGCCCGCATCCTTTTCCCCGGGCGCCTGTCTTGCCTGGAACTGTTCCTCCTCCATCTCCAGCTCCCGGATCCGGTTCAGGCGGAACAGGCGGAATGCCTGCTTATTCCTGCAGTAACCGGACAGATACCAGTGGCCGCCCTTAAAGCATAGGCGCAGCGGCTCCACCGTTCTTCTGCTCTTAATACCGGAGGAATTATAATACCGGAAGGTCAGAAGGCGGCGGTGCAGAATTGCATATTTACAGAGTTCAAAATACTTCTTCTCCAGCTTTCCCGCGCCCCATGTCTCAAAATCCACCTCCAGCCAGTCCACCGTCTGTCTTCCGAACAGTCCGGCAAGCTGGGAGAGCAGACTTCCCGAGTCCGCCGCTCCCACAGCATCCAGACTTTGAAGAGCCGTCATAATGTGCTCCTGCTCCTCCTCGCCCAGCAGCGTCCTGTCAAGCTGGAAATGCTCCATCAGCCGGATTCCCCCGCCGTGCCCTCTCTCTGTATAAACCGGTATTCCCGCTGCGGAGAGCGTGTCCAGGTCCCGGTATATGGTGCGTACCGATACTTCAAGCCTTGCAGACAATTCCCCGGCAGTGATCCCGCGGTGCTCCATCAGTATGTATAATATCTCAAATAATCTGCTGTTCTTCATCTTCCCATCCCGTCTGTCACTACAGCCGTCCTGCTGCCTCTTCCCGCAAAGGGAATACAGCCTGCCCGGGAAGAAAATATCCCCGGGCTGTGTAACCTGCCCAAAGGCTGTCTGTTTTCATGTTACCAGTATAACACAGCCCTGATTCTGCCCACAAGGAGCACTTGTCACGTCATAAGGAAAAACTGGATCAGGCTTCCCAGTGTCTTACCGATGGCAATGGACAGCACCACAAGCCCCACACCCTTTGTAAGGCCGATCCGCCTTGCCATAATAGCGAATACATTCACCACTTCACCCAAAGCAATGATCCAGCTTCCCAGGAACATGCCGAAGAATATGCCGATGACAGCCAGTCCCCAGTGTCCGAAAGGCACATGGAACTGATACAGGTATAAAATATTTCCCAGAAAGGTCCCCAGGATCAGAGCGTCCTCATAGAGGAGCAGATTATGGCCCGTATGGGTAACACCCGCATACCGGGGAATGATACCCAGCCCGATGATAAAAGCAGCCAGCGCGGTGGCTACAACCATACCGCCGCTTAAGCCTACAATGGCAGCGATCACTTCATTCACCCACATCTTAACTCTTCTCCTTCCTGTTCTTCTTCTCGATCAGAGTCTTATCTACATCATCCTCATAGACACGCATCTGTACTTCCATAGGAGTAGGGTCCTGCGTGATCTTTCCATGTCCGAAATGATTGAAGAAAAATATAACGCCAAGGCCGATTCCCAGGGAATAGGTAAATTCCAAAATGGTGTGCCCCGTGGAAATATTGCCTGTGAGCTGCTTGTAAAGCTGAAAAAACAGTCCGGATGTATCCACATCCATATTAAACGTCATAATGGAAAAAGCCCCTCCGAAAAATGTAAGAAAGCACACCAGAGCCGTCTTCATCCAGCTCCACAGCACATGCCCATGCTTCTGCGTCTCATAGGTAATGACAAAATTCGCCTCACCGATATGCGTCACATCCACACTCTGTTCCTTATCCTGGATCGCCTCCACCAGCTCCAGGGCAGATACCACATAGCGCCCCGGCTTACCGTCCGGAACGGTGAATACCTTTCTCACCCGGTTCCTGTTCAGTACACTGGTACTGCTGGAGGAAAGCTTTGCCACATCCTGCAGGTAGACCTCCGGCTGATGTACCTCCACATTTTTCTCTGTCTGCACATATAAAACATCACTCATGTAAATATCTCCTTTGAACATAGACAGCCGGACGAAATCCTCCTGACTGCAATTACGATTACAGGGATAGTATGACATTTTCCTGTGCAAACTATTCTTAAAACAGCACACTTGCCGTGCCATAAATCAAAGCTTTTCCCGCAGGCGGCTCAATATTTTTTTCTCCAGCCTGGACACCTGTACCTGGGATATTCCCAGCTCTCCCGCAATCTGGGTCTGGGTCTTCTCCTGGAAGAAACGCATGTAGATCAGTTTTCTCTCCTCAGGGTCCAGCGTTCCCAGCATCTGCTCCAGCATCATACGGTTTAACAGATGTTCCTGGTCATTGCGCTGCTCCTCAATCTTGTCTTCTAGAGAAATATCCGTGCCGTCGCCCTGGTATATGGTCTTCTGCAGGGACTCGATCTGTGCCCCGGACTCCATTGCCAGCACCAGTTCCTCTCTGGTCACTGCAATACGCTCCGCAATCTCATCCATCTCCGGCTCTTTCCCGTTCTCCATCATCAGTTCCTCTCTGGCTGTGTAGGCTCTGCAGCATATCTCCTTTAAGGAACGGCTCACCTTCATCATGCCGTCATCCCTTAAAAAGCGTTTGATCTCCCCTGTGATCATAGGGACCGCATAGGTGGAGAATTTCACATCATAGGAAGTATCGAATTTGTCAATGGCTTTCAACAGGCCAATGCTCCCTATCTGGAACAGATCCTCTGCCTCCACGCCGCGGTTTAAAAAGCGCCTGACAATGCTGTGTACCAGACCAATATTTTTCTCTACCAACGTATCTCTTGCTTCCTTATCTCCCTGGTGCGCACGCCCGATAAGGGCAAGGATATCCTCCATACAGCCTCCTTTTACTCAAATACCTGACTTCCGGTTCCGATTTTTTTCTTCATCCGGACGACAGTGCCCTTTCCCGGCTCAGATTCCACTTCCAGCATATCCATGAAAGCCTCCATAAAGGCAAAACCCATACCTGAGCGGTCCTGTTCCGGCTTTGTGGTGAACATGGGTTCCATGGCTTTCTCCACATTCTCAATCCCCCGGCCGTGGTCTGTTACCGCCACGGTCAGCTCTCTGCCGCAGATGGTACAGTCTATCCTGATCTTCTCTGTCTCCTTCTCGTAAGCATGTACAATACAGTTTGTGATCGCCTCGGAGACAGCAGTCTTAATATCCGCCACCTCCTCAAGTGTGGGATTTAACTGGGTGGCAAATGCTGCCACCGTGATCCGTGCCAGCCCTTCGTTGCAGGAACGGCTGTCCATCTCCAATGTCATTTCATTGGTATTCTCCATATCTACCTTCCCCCTTACCTTCTTTTCTGGTGCCAGACAGCTTCCTGGCTGATTTCAATATATTTGTAGATCCCTGACAGGCGCATGATACGGTTTACCCTGTCATTTACATGGATTGCCGACACCCTGCCTCCGCTGTAATGCAGAAGGCGGTATCTTCCCATAAGCATACCGATTCCGGAACTGTCCATAAATGTAGTGCCGGAAAAATCAAAGACAAGCTGGCGGACATTCCCCTTCTTCAGCTCCCTGTCCACTTCATCGGTGATCTGGCTGGCAAAATGATGGTCCAGCTCCTGTGGTACATATACCATCAGGCAGTTGCCCCTCTTTTTTAACACATCTTCCATACTCATTTCCCCTTACTATTCCAATGCATCCCATCCGGCTGCTGCTGCCTGCAGAAATCCCATATTTTTCTGCGGACAACAAAAGGATGTGCATACGCTTATGCACACCCTTTCCTTCAAGGTTTCTCTTAGGTTATTCTTCTCCGGTGTCATCCAAGTTATCCTGGCCGTCACCTTCACCGTTGTTGTCATCGCCGCTGTTGTCATCGCCATTGTTGTCACCATTATTGTCGTCCTGGTTTCCATCTGTATTTCCGGAATCCAATCCGTCCTCACCGCCGCCGTTATCCTGGCCCTCATCTGTCTCTCCTCCGGTGTCATCCTGAGGCTCCCCCTGGTCAGCCGGTGCCTGGGAACCATCCCCGCCGCCGTCCTGCCCTGTGGGTGTTCCGCCGATGGCAGTCATATAATCCTTTGCGTCGCTGGCATAGCTGGTACCCGGAAATGCGTCTATGATCTTCTGATACCAGACAATGGCATTGGCGTTGTCCCCGCTCTTCTGGTAAGACTGGGCCAGATAGAACATGGAGTCATAATCCGGATCTCCTATCTCCTGTGCCTTCAGCAGATTGTCAATGGCAGCGGCATAATCCTGTCCTTCATACGCCGTGATGCCTGTGCTCTTATATCCCGCTTTAACGGTTTCACCGATCTCGTTCATGATGGTATCATACATGGCCTTGGCATCCACAGACAACTGGGATGCATCCACACTCTCAAGAGCGTTGGCTGCATTCTGGTAGTTACCGCTGTTGTATGCCTGCCAGGCTTTGATCAGGTTATCATAGCTCTCCGATTTGGTGTTGGCCTGGGCGATCTGCTCATTGGCCGTGTTCACCGACTGGGAGGAAGCGTCAATCTCCTGCTGCATCCTGTCTATCTCCGCTGCCTGGGTGGCTACCTTGTCACTGTATTCCACGATCTTCTTGTTGGCCTCATTGTTGATCTTCTGCGTCTTGGCCGGAACGATGAGGAACCAGAGCGCAGAGGCCCCCACCAGCAGGCCGATGATCAGATTGATCAGCGTATTGGTCACGGTCCTCTCCCTGTATTCCGGGGGCTGAATGATGGTGTCATTTCCTGAGTTGTAGATCACACGCCCGTCTTTTTCCTCACGATTCTTTTCCTTTGCCCTGAATCTTGGCTCCAGACTGGTCATTCTACCGGTCTGGTCATCCACCTCCCGCAGAAAACGCAGAGTGGTGGTGTTGGTCTTGTCTATCTTCGCCGCAATTTTAAGCTGTTTTCTGGCCTTTTCATATGCTTCTTCCTTTATATAGATCAGAGAGAGCAGATGATAACCCTTGATCAGCTTTGGATTGCTGGTCAGCACCTTCTTAAGCTGCATCTTAGCCATATCCAGATTTCCGGTACGGCAGTATGCGAGACACTGGTTATATTTCTTGATGCTGGTATTGATGGTGTCCAGCCGGTTGGCATTGCTCTGCAGCTTGTTGATGTAATCTGAAGCCACATTGCCGTCCGGCATAATGTTCTTGCTGATGACCCATTCACTTAGAGCTGCCACTACCTCTCCGGTCTCAAAATACACCAGACCCAGAAGGTTTCTGGCCTGGATATTGCATTTGTTCATCTTCAGGCTTCGTTTCAGGCAGGTGATGGCTCCGGACAGGTCACGGATCTGTGCCTTCTCCAGCCCCTGATTGTAGTAGAGATTGGACAGTGCCACTGCCTTTTTCTGGGCGGTCACATTACACCCGCACTTTGGGCAGTAAGGTGAAGTGTTGAGCTGTGCTTGGCATATCATACAATTCATCTGTCTTCTCCCTAATTCTTAGCCGTTCCATTGGTTTCTTTCAGCATTTCCTTCAAAATATCGATCACATCCGTCAGATCCTGTTTGTAGATGTTGCCTTCCGCATCATCCACATCCAGGCACGGCTGGAATTTCTTCAGTTCTTCCTCGTAATTAATCATTCATTCTCCTCCTAACGTAATCCTTTATCTCCCCGGCAAGATACAAGGAACCCACAACGAACATCAGGCCGTCCCCCTTCAGGGCGTATGCCTTCTCAAATGCCTCTCCCGAATCCGGCACTGCCATTACACTGCTGCATCCGTTTGCCCGGAACAGCTCTGCCAGCTCTTCTGATGACTGCTTCCTGCTGCCCCATATCTCTGTTGTCACCACATTGGCAAATCTGAGTCCGCTGCAGACTCTGCGAATCATATCCTCATAGTCCTTATCCGAAACAGTGGCAAACAAAAGCGTTATGGAAAACTCCTCCTGAAAATGCCGGACTGTCTCCACAAACTGGGCAACCCCGTCCTCATTGTGGGCACCGTCCACGATCACTCCCGGAAGTATGGTCTCCATTCTGCCCTGCCATTTTGTATGTTCAAGGCCCTTTTTCAAAGTTTCCTTTCCTATCCCGTGGTTTTCCCTGAGGACACCCATTGTCTCCACTGCCAGTGAGGCATTCATCATCTGGTATTTTGCAATAAACGGAACAAACAGCTCTGTCGTCCCGTAAACAGCGGAATCAAAAGTAAAACCGATTCCTTTTGGCGTGTAGGATAAAAGCTTCTGGCTTTCTGCCCTCACCTCATGGGCGGGACATCCAAGCTCCTCCGCCCGGCTGCGGATCACAGCGGCTGCTGTCTCGTTGTTCGCGTCAAAGATGACCGGCACACCCTTCTTGATTATGCCAGCCTTCTCCCCGGCTATCTTGTCGATGGTATCTCCCAGATATTCCACATGGTCCAGACTGATGGATGTGATGACACAGGCTAATGGATTCAAAATGGAGTTGGTAGCGTCAAGTCTTCCCCCAAGGCCTGTCTCAAGTACAACAATATCCACATCCTCATCTTCAAAAATCAGCATTCCCATGAGAAACAGGAACTCAAAATATGTGGGATGGTAATCCCCCTGCTCCACAAGGCGGTCGGAAAGCTCCTTCACCTTCAGAAAAGCCTCCAGAAATTTTTCATCTGAAACCATCTGTTCATTGATCTGGAATCTCTCATTGATCTTCATCAGGTGCGGGGATGTAAAAAGTCCGCATCTGTAACCGCCTTCCTCCAGCATGGTGGACAGAAAAGCGCAGACGCTTCCCTTTCCGTTGGTTCCTGCCACATGGATTATCTTTCTATTTTTATCGGGACTGCCCAGCATGTCCAGGCATTTCCTGGTGTGTTCCAGTTTGTTTTTCGTTGTAAATTTTGGAATTTCTTCAATGTATGCTGCTGCTTTTTCATAAGTAAACAAAAGCGTTTTCCTTCTTTCCGTCTTTGGTAAGCCTTATCTATATAGGAAAGTCACCACTTCCCCTTATAAGGACAAGACCGTCTGCTGCAGTCCGGACAGTAGCCGCCGGATTGTAACAGGTCACTTATCATTATAATGAAGTGGTGACAATATGCAAGCAAATTATGTCGGTTCTTTTAAAAGTTTTTAATTCTGGACCGGGTTTTCCACATCAGGTACCTCTATCGGCCCTTCTCCGGCGGCTGTCCCGGTGTTATTTTCTTCCCCTATGGGATTCCCGGCGGCGCCGCCTTCTTTGTTCGCCGCATTCGGGTCAATGGTGTCCGCCCCGCCTTCTTTGTTCTCATCGTCCAGAGGCGGTACCTCCGGAGTCAGCGGCTCCACAGGCACTTTGTAGATAATACTGTCGGTTCTGGTGAGTACCTTGCGGGTGGAACTGTTGCTTCGGATCGCTACATCCACCTCATCCCCGTCTTTTAACTCCACATCATTCAGCAGAAGTGTGGTTGGGCTGATATAGGTGGTTTCCAGAAGTTCACCGTTCACCTCCACATACGCGGACTGGGTGAAGTTCTCACCGGTGATATAATACCTGCCGTCTGAGATCTTCTCGATCTTATCAAGCACAGCGTCTTTTACTCCCAGATGCATCTCTGTCCGTTCAAAAGGATTCTCACCGTCGTAGACATACTGTTTTCCATACAGGATATCATACTGGAGGGTTTCCAGATCCACCTGGTAATTTTTCGTCTGCCTTCTGGCCTGATGGAAGCGGAAAATATTTCCCTCATGGATTCCCACACGGTCCATCACCTCTGCTGCCATCTGGTAGGCTGCCACATTGGCATCCTTCTTCTCAAGCCCCATATTGTCCCAGATCACATACTCTGTCTGGAACAGATAGCGGTTCTTCACATCCTTGACCTTCAGACCCATGGTCGGAAGGTGGTCACCGTACATGACAAGCACAACGTCCTCATCATATTCGGCCAGAGTTTCCGTAAGCTGCTTGACAAACTGGTCCATCTCATAAATCTGGTTGCAGTAATACTCCCATTTATTATTGACAGCTTCGGACTCTCCGCCGGTGACGGTGATCTTGGGGTCATCGATCATAGGCTCCTCCGGATAATCCCCATGGCCCTGTACGGATATGGTGTAAATGTAATCCGGGTCGTCGGATGATTCCAGTGCTTCCATAATATATTTTGTCAGGTTCCTGTCGCGCATCCAGTCATTTGGATTAGTGTCATCCTGCTCTGACATGTATTCCTCTGAGGTAAAACTGTCAAATCCCAGATTGGCGAATACATTCCTTCTGCCGTAAAAGTTTGCCTCATTGTTGTGTATGGCATGGGTGCTGTATCCCAGATTCTTTAACACATAGGGCGCGCTCTCACAGGTGGTCTCTTTTAAGATACTCTTGTAGGGGTATTCCCCCGGTCCGAAATAGCGCAGGCTCATGCCCGTGATGGATTCAAACTCCGTATTGGCTGTTCCCGCGCCCACACTGGGCACCTTGTAGTAGCCTGAGGAATATTCCTTCATCAGTTTCCTGAAGGTTGGAATCGGGTCCTCAGAAATCTTCAGGAAGTTCACCAGCGTAGGATCAAAGAAGGACTCAAGCTGCAGGAAAATAATATTGGGACGTTTTTCTCCCGTCTCGGCAAGGCCGCTCTCGCTCTTCTCGATTCTTTTGATGGATGCCTCAGAGTAATCCCTGGGACAGCTGATGCCTGTGTTAAATATGGTGGTTGCCAGACAGTAAGGATATCCATAGTCTTCATAGGCAAACGCAATATTTCCGAAATAGTTGGACAATACCCTCTTCTCCAGTGCCAGCTTGGTAGTTCCGGCAAATGCCAGCACCCCGGCCAGCACCAGAGGGATATTGAGTTTATATGTCATTTTTCCCTGATACTTCGGTCCCTTCAAAAACAGAAATACCAGTCCAATGAGCGCCGCTGCTGCCAATATGATCACGATCACAAAAAAGACAGGTGACAGATACTTATTGGCGATTTTAAACGCATCTGTGATCAGGTGCAGATCCGGCCCGGTGAAGGGAGTGACACGGTTTGCCAGAAGCACGCCGTTGATAATTCCCAGTACCAGCCAGAAGATAGCCAGAAGGGTTCTCATAAAAACCCTCCGGCGCACCAGATATACTAACAGTGTGGTAGTGAAGATCAGAAAGGAATTGTAGAGAAACACCAGAGGCCTTTCCGTCATGTAAGTGTATGCTTCGCGGACGGAATGTCTGGAGATTGCTTCTATCACAAAATACCCCATCATAACCACTACCATCTGAATCGGCAGAGAAAGCCGGTTCAGATATTTTAACCACTTCTCATTCATATATTTAACTCTCCTATAGCCTGCGCAGTTATCTGCCAAGCTGTGCAAGCCTTTCCTTTACCTGTTCCATCATATTTGTGTATTTTTCAAGTTTGGCCTTCTCCTCAGCCACCTTGCTCTCGGGAGCTTTGCTCAGGAACCGTTCATTGCTCAGCATTCCATTTACACGGGCAAGCTCTTTGTTCAGGCGTTCGGCCTCTTTGTTCAGACGCTCAATTTCCTTCTCGATATCCACCAGCTCCGCAAAAGGCATGTAGATGACTGCCTTTGAAGTTACCGCAGAGACAGCGTCATCCGCAATTCCCGTCTTGTCAGCCTGGATGGTCACTTCGCTGGCATATCCCAGAGCTGCGAAGAAGACTTTTCCGTTCTCAAAGACCTGACGGATCTCCTCCTCCTCTGATACCACGTATACTTTCGCCTTTTTACTTGGTGGTACATTCATATCGGTACGAACATTCCGGATGCTTCTTACAGCTTCCTTGATGATCTCAACCGCGCGCTCATCCTCTGTGAAGTTCCATGCCTCTGTCTTCACCGGCCAGGAAGCGATCATGACGGACTCTTCCTCAGGGTGAAGGGTGCAGAAGATTTCCTCTGTGATAAAAGGCATATAAGGATGCAGAAGCTTCAGCGCATTGCCCAGAACGGTCTTCAGTGTCCAGAGGGCTGCTGCCTTGGTGTTGTCCTCGTCATTGTACAGCCTTGGTTTTACCATCTCAATATACCAGTCACAGAATTCTTCCCAGATAAAATCATATACTTTCTGAACCGCAATGCCCAGCTCGTATTTGTCCAGATTCTCTGTAACTTCCTCTGCCAGTTTGTTCACTTTGGAGAGGATCCACTTATCCGCTCCGGTCAGGGTATTCAGGTCAATCTCAGCGGGAACCTCCGCTTTTTCCAGGTTCATCATTATGAAACGTGACGCGTTCCATACCTTGTTGGCAAAGTTGCGGCTGGCTTCCACTCTCTCCCAGTAGAAACGCATATCATTGCCCGGCGCGTTTCCTGTCATGAGGGTGAGGCGCAGGGCATCAGCGCCGTATTTATCAATAACCTCCAGGGGATCAATGCCGTTCCCCAGGGATTTGCTCATCTTGCGGCCCTGGGAATCACGCACCAGACCGTGGATGAGAACATGGTGGAACGGTGTCCTGCCTGTCTGCTCCAGACCTGAGAATACCATACGGATAACCCAGAAGAAAATAATATCATAGCCTGTTACCAGCACATCTGTGGGATAGAAATAATCCATCTCTTCCGTTTTCTTCGGCCATCCCAGTGTGGAGAAGGGCCAGAGGGCGGAGGAGAACCAGGTATCTAAGGTATCCTCATCCTGTGTCAGATGCTCACATCCGCATTTTGGACAAACTTCCGGCATGTCACGGGTTACCACTACCTCACCGCATTTGTCGCAGTAATAAGCAGGGATCCTGTGTCCCCACCAGAGCTGGCGGGAAATACACCAGTCACGGATATTCTCCAGCCAGTGCATATAGATTTTATCAAAACGGTCCGGTACGAACTGCAGACTTCCGTCTTCCAGTGTCTTAATGGCAGCCTCTCCCATCTCTTTCATTCTGACAAACCACTGGGGCTTGATCATTGGCTCCACTGTAGTGCCGCAGCGGTCATGGGTTCCCACACTGTGGGAATGAGGCACTACCTTTACCAGCAGCCCCTGCTCCTCCAGGTCTCTGACCATGGCTTTTCTGGCCTCATAGCGGTCCATTCCTGCATATTTGCCGCCCAGCTCATTGATGGTGGCATCGTCGTTCATGATGTTGATCTCCGGCAGGTTATGGCGTTTTCCCACTTCAAAGTCATTGGGGTCGTGGGCCGGTGTGATCTTCACGCATCCGGTACCAAACTCCTTGTCTACATATTCATCTGCCACAACCGGGATTTCCCTGTCTGTGAGCGGCAGCTTCAGCATTTTTCCAACCAGGTCTTTGTATCTCTCATCCTCCGGATTGACAGCAACCGCCGTATCACCCAGAAGCGTCTCAGGACGTGTGGTGGCAATCTCCACATAACGGCCCTCTTCCCCTGCGATGGGGTAATTGATATGCCAGAAAAATCCGTCCTGGTCCTCATGCTCTACCTCTGCGTCGGAGATGGATGTCTGGCATACCGGACACCAGTTGATAATACGGGATCCTTTGTAGATGTAACCTTTTTCGTATAATTTAATGAAAACTTCCTGTACAGCCTCGGAACAGCCCTCATCCATGGTGAAACGTTCTCTGTCCCAGTCAGCGGAGGCGCCCAGCTTTTTCAACTGGTTGATGATCTTGCCGCCGTATTCCTCTTTCCACTCCCAGGCGTGTTTCAGGAATGCTTCCCTTCCGATCTCGTTCTTGTCAATGCCCTGTTCTTTCAGCTTCTCAATAACTTTGACCTCTGTGGCAATGGCTGCATGGTCCGTGCCCGGCTGCCACAGTGCTTCGTATCCCTGCATTCTCTTGAATCGGATGAGGATATCCTGCATGGTCTCATCCAGTGCGTGTCCCATATGAAGCTGTCCTGTTACATTGGGCGGAGGCATCACAATGGTAAATGGTTTTTTATCTCTGTTTACTTCGGCGTGGAAATATTTGTTGTCCAGCCATTTCTGGTAAATTCTGTCTTCCAGTCCCTTGGGGTCATAAGTTTTGGCAAGTTCCTTGCTCATAATCTCCTCCTTAAAATGAAATGGAATCCCGCGTGCAGCCATCTTCCTTTTGTATGCATAGAGTATCCTGCCCGGCAGACGTTTTGTGTTACAATAAAAAACGCCCTCTACAGAATAAACTGTAAAGGGCGAAATCTTCCGCGGTACCACCTTTTTTTCTCACTCATGTCCGTTAACGCAGACTACGCGTGAAGGCCTACTCCTGATTCATCCTTTACAAACCACTCTGTTCAGCCCTCCGGTTCAAAAGCTACCTTCCATCCGTTCCTCTGAAACGACCTTGCAGCCGGTGGGTCGTTCTCTCTGCCAGTTTCCGGGATGTACTCCTCTTTCTCATCACCTTTTCATACGTCCCATCATAATCACATTGTTCTCTTTTGTCAAGTGAATAAATTGTGAAGAAATAAAAATAAGCCCGTATCTGCGGACTTATTCCTCATTTGTTCGTAATACACGCTATCCTATGCGGGATATTATCCCTCTGATTTCATCCCGGTTCCTTCTATATAAAAGGGTGCGGTTACACCGGGAATAAAAATCAGAGGAATCCCAGCCGTTTAATCTGGTGCATAATTCTATAAATTCAGGTTTCGGCCTTTCGGCATTCCATAATAAGAATCTCACATGGAAGATTCAGGTTCTAAACTTTGCACGGAAGTTCTCACCCTACTGCCATCAAGCAGGTTTCCTGGCTCATGGTTCATCGCTCAGCCGCCTTCTCACACTTTCATGCAATGGCATTTTGGCTTCGCTTCCCATTTACAGTGACCGCATCGCTCAGGATTTGCACCTGATTCCCTTTTCACCAGCACTGTGCGGCCAGTGCGGATGCACTTGATCGTTTTATGGAATTATACATATTTATGTTACCATTCTGCAAAGGTTCAGTCAACCCCCATTTACAATACGGACCGCTTTTACGATACACCGTCCGTCTTCTTGCTCTCCCGTCTTCTTCTTGTCATAATGCCGCCGATTCGTCCGGTCTCCTTGGCAGAAAGGCTCTTCCAGCCCGACTCCAGAACCTGATCAAGCAGTCCCAGTTCCTCTGCGATTTCATATTTCAGCATCTCCTCACGGGGGATCTTATTTAAGTCAATCTTCTCATCGTTTTTCTTGTTCATGAAAAGTCACACTCCTTCATAAATAATTAAAGTCTCTTTCAAGTATGACCTGTTCTTTTCATTTTAAACATATCTGAAAAAAATGTTGTTATACGGCAGAGGTACTTCCGTCAGTCTGCCGCGCTTTGGGGATTCCAGATGTTCCCTGTTTCATTCCCTCGCTTATCATGTTATTATTGCTCTTGTAACAATTACATAATATTTTCGTAACAATTCAAGGAGGTCTCTATGAAACATAAAATATTACCAGGTTTTCTTGCGCTGGCTGTTGTCAGCGCCATGGGAATGGCTCCGGCCACTGTGCAGGCTGCCGGCATTGAAGATGTAAAGCAAAATCTGCAGGGCAAGGGTATCATCGTAGCCGGAAATGTCTCCAATCTGGACGAATTAAAACAAAAGCTGGAAAGCATGGGAATTGACTGCTCTATCCCCGGCTGGCTGGAATCCCTCTGCCCGGAACTCCCGGGAATCGGACAGCCGGGAGACCCGGATACTCCGGACAACAACCAGCCGGAAAACCCAAGTGTCCCGGATGACAACCAGTCAGAAAATCCGGGCACTCCGGACAATAACCAGCCCGAAAACCCGAGCACTCCGGACGGCAGCCAGCCGGAAAATCCGGGTACTCCGGACAACAACCAGCCAGAAAATCCAGATGCTCCGGATGACAACCAGCCAGAAACCCCGGGCACTCCGGACGGCAGCCAGCCGGAAAATCCGGGTACTCCGGACAACAACCAGCCAGAAAATCCAAGTGTCCCGGATACTGACACAGAAAACGCCAATTTTGTCCGGCAGGTAGTAAATCTTGTCAACCAGGAGCGTGCCAAAGCTGGCCTGTCACCTGTAACAGCTGACACTTCCATCCAGGCTGCCGCTCAGGTCAGAGCAAAAGAGATTGAAAAGTCCTTCTCACACACCCGTCCTGACGGAAGTTCCTTCAGCACAGCGCTGACCCAGCAGGGTGTCACTTACCGCGGCTCAGGCGAAAACATTGCATGGGGTCAGAAAACCCCGGAACAGGTTATGAACGGCTGGATGAACAGCGATGGCCACAGAGCCAACATCCTCAACAAAAACTTCACAAAAATAGGCGTAGGCTACCACCAGAACGCCTCCGGTACCAATTACTGGACCCAGTTATTCACTTACTAAAACACACACAATCATAAGTACACACCACACATAAAAATACAGAGGCTGCAGTGTTCCCCCACTGCAGCCTCTGTATCTTTATGTTTGTCTCTTATCGCTTTTCTTTATTTTGGAATTATAATTGAGGCAATAATGTACGCCACAATTCCGGTCCATACCATTCCAAAGCAGGAAAGGATTACCCATGCAAGCCTCACCAGCGTAGGATCAATATTGAAATACTCCGCAATCCCTCCGCATACTCCTGTCAGCATATAATTTGTAGATGACCTATACAATCTCTTATCAGACATAACCATTCTCCTTTCATCTGAAAACATTTTCTATTTATCTATTCCTGTCGCCGGTTCCCGCAAATCAGTCCCCGTTTTCAAATAGTATATCCACACTGCCCATTCCGCACTCTATCTCCAAATATTTCGGAGCATTGCTGTCACCAGTCCTCAGGGAACTGACGCCGCTGTGAGATTCGCTGCCCACATTGACGGACCCTAAGCCACAGTCTATATCTGTGCTGTAATCCTGGCGTTTTCCCGCTAATCTGGCGTTTACCGTGCCCATTCCGCAGTCCAGGGAACCTGTATTGAATTCTATAAAGGCAATATCCATTGTTCCCATACCTGCTCCCAGTTCTGCTTCATCGGCCCTGATGATTCCGGTAGTCTCCGCACTGCCTGCCCCTACATACATAGTAAGCTTTTCTGCCTCTAAATCCTGAACCTCCAACGCTCCTGCCCCGATATGGAGTTCTGCTTCCTCAAACTTTTTGTCTTTCGGAATCTCAATCTGAATCGGATATTTTTCTATAGAACGTCTGCGGTAGGATCTTTCTACGGAGAGCCGGCCGTCATCTTCGTCAAAATTCACCTTATCCTTATTGGAATAGACTCTGACGCGTATCTTATTCTTGTCTGAAGAACGGATCACGGAAACATAAGCATATTTTGTATCCACATCCAGTTCCCTTACCTGGTCTGCGTCAAATTCAAACTCCTTATCCGCTTCTCCTTTCAGCGTATCTTTAATATTGTCGAGAGATTCTGTAAATTCATAATCATTGTCATAACGCATCCAGCTTTTAAAAGGAATCCAGTTAATTCCATTCTCTGCAGCCGTTGCCACCCCTTCCCAGGTAGCCCCCATAACGAGGCCCGATAAAAACAGGGCACCTCCCACAACCGCCAGCACTAATGCTGTGATCAGACAGAATTTCGTAAACTTTTTCATGAATGGTCACCTCCCCTTATTCCTCTGTGCACAATCCTCTGGATCAAATCTATGACCCAGCGGAACACAGCCGGTACCACCTTAACCACAACCAGGACAAATACCAATATCAGCAGAATCCCAATGGCTGACAACATAATTCCCGCACCGGAAAAAGCCAATGCCGCCGCAGGATTCCCCAACATATGAATCAGTGCATAAACCACCATGGCAATACCGCCGCCCAGCAGCCCTACGCCGCATCCCAGGATTCCTGCAAAGATTCCGAGCAAACCAAGCAGCAGTCCGAAAGGTACGCCGAGAATTCCAATACCGATTCCTCCCACCACCGGGACAGCAATGATGACACATATGATAATGATGCCCCACATAAGCCCGCTTCTGTTTCTCTGGTGCTTTGCCGAACCGTAGCCGTGTCTGCTGTAGGGGCCGTTATATCCGTTCCCCTCCTGCTGTCTCTGTTCCTCTTTGTCTGTGTTTTCCTTTTTCGTATCTGCACCTGCGCGTTCCGGCATATCCCTGTCATCAAATATCCCGTCGCTGTATCCGGTCTCCGTGTATTCTCCGTACTCCTTGCGGCTCCCTCCCAGGTCGGCCTTGATAATGGCAGCCACCTTGCCGGGACTTCCCAATTCCTGAATGACAGAGGATTCGTTTTCAGCCCCTGCATCATCAAAATAATTATTGTAGAATTCCAGTGCTTCCTCTCTCTCCTGCACCGGAATATCCCAAAGCAGCCGTTCCAGCTGCGCTAAAAATTCCCTTCGACTCATTTTGGTATCCCTCCCTCGAACAATCTGGAAATTTTTGTGGAATAGTTTTTCCACTCTGTCTTATAAAGATTCAGCTGTGCCATACCTCTCTCTGTCAGCTTATAGTATCTTCGGTTCCTGCCCCCGTACTCCTGATCGTAAGTCTCCAGGCATTCATCCTTCTGAAGCCTTCTGAGTACCGGATACAGTGTGGATTCGGATACCTCCAAAACCTGCCGTACATCCTGGGTGATCTTATACCCGTATGTGCCGTCCGCCTCCTTGGAGACAACCGCCAGTACAATTGCATCCAGCAGCGCGGCGCCTGTATTAAAAACCATATGCTCACTTCCTTTTCTATATATAAGCCGTCTGCACTGCCAACGGCCGACTCCCGATATGATACTGTAATGCTTCGGGATATTTAGGATTTGTATAATATTATATTTTTTACAATACTATTTTATATTTAATACTATACGCTATATAATATAGTTTTGTCAATAGTATTATATGAAAAATATTTATTCCAGCTGTTGGGATATGGAAGATTGTATCGCAGCAATGATTTTACCTGTAATTCTCATTCAATATTTCGGCCTTATATGTATTATGGACATATGAAAATTGGTTTTTTTCTCAATTTACCACTAATTTCTCTCACTACGTTCTATTCTATCTGTAATCCTAAAGGCATAAGTCCGCTTTTCTTCCTTTTTTACCTATAAATCCCCACACTTCGTTACACTCTATCTGTATTCCTAAGGGCCCAAGCACACTTTTCTTCCTTTTTTACCTATAAATCCCCACACCATGTTACACTCTATCTGTATTCCTAAGGCCCAATCCTAATTTTCTTCCTTTTTTACCTATAAATCCCCACACTACGTTACACTCTATCTGTATTCCTAAAGTCCCAATCCTACTTTTCTTCCTTTTTTACCTATAAATCCCCACACCATGTTACACTCTATCTGTATTCCTAAAGGACCAAGCACACTTTTCTTCCTTTTTTACCTATAAATCCCCACACTGCATTACATCCTATCTGTATTCCTAAAGGTCCAAGCACACTTTTCTTCCTTTTTTACCTATAAATCCCCACACCATGTTACACTCTATCTGTATTCCTAAAGGCCCAAGCACACTTTTCTTCCTTTTTACCTATAAATCCCTACATCATGTCACATGCAATCTGCATTCCTGCAAATTCTCCTGGCTCCTCTCCTGTTCAGGAAATATTCTCATAAAATAATCACTCTTATATATACTCCTAATGTCCTAATTCAAACATCTCCTGATTTCACCATTGCTTTTTTCATACTCACGTTTTCCAACCGGCAATCATTTCTCAGGTTACATTTCACTCCGCACCCAGCAACATACTTCGCAATGCAAAGGTATGGAACATTCTGCTCCATACCATACTGGCTGTCCCGGGATTTTCATGCCTTCGGCCTGAAAACAGCTCGTCAATCAGTGAGCGTGAGCAGCGACTTTCCCAGAACATCATTTACCCGAACCTGTTACTTTTCCTTTTCAAACGTCGGAAAAAGACGTATAATGTAGAAAACAGCACTGTATACAAGCTGCTCAACAGCAATACTGAATATCAAAAAATACGGAGGTAAGAATGAAAAATAAAATAGCAAGGGTAATCGGCGTAATCTGTGTCCTGATACTGGTAATCTTCGGTATTTTCCTGGGACGATACTGGGAGGGGCGCAAATATCAAAAGGCAGATATCTCTGTTTCCGCTATCACTGCCCGTTTGACCCAGGCCAGCGACTTAGCCACAGCGCGCCTGGAATACAGGGGACTTATCCGCTATGAAGCCGGAGAAATCCGTTTTATCACCCAGAAAGGCTTCACCATGATCTACAATGCCCATATCAAGGCAGGCATTGACCTCTCCAAAGCAAAGGTGGACGTATCCGGCGAAACCATCACTGTGACACTTCCAAAGGCAGAGATTCAGGATATCACCATTGACCCTGACAGCCTGGAGTTCTACGATGAGAAAATAGCGCTGTTCAATCCTCAGAACAAGGAAGACACCGTAACCGCACTGCAGGCAGCCAAGGAGGACGCAGAAAAAAATGCCGCTGACAGCGAACTGCTGACAACGGCAAATGAACAGGCCCAGCGTCTGATCCAGGAATTGCTCGCACCTGTAACAAAGGACAGTGAAAAGGAATACACCATTGTATTCAACGAACCGTCCGAGAACTGAGCTAATATCAAAAATACATAAAAATGTAAAAACGGGCCGGGAGAATATGGCAATTCTCCCGGCCCGCCTTTGTATTCTATGCCTGCAGCCGCTGTAACAGTTCCCGGAAGACGAACGGCTGCGTGCATGCCCATTAAAAACCGCTTCGCACTGGGCCGGAGGGCTGCCGGCACCGGTTCAGCGCTGTGAATGTGCAGACCTGCCTGAACCGTTATCCGCCATGTCCTGTCCGGACAGAAACTGGCTGTTATACAGTCTGGCATAGAATCCGTTCTTCTCAAGCAGTGATCTGTGATCTCCCTGCTCCACAATATTTCCGTTATTCATTACCAGGATCACATCCGCCTCCCGGATGGTGGACAGGCGGTGTGCCACAATAAAGCTGGTCCTGCCCTGCATCATCTTTGCAAATGCCTCCTGAATGTGCATCTCTGTTCTGGTATCAATGGAGGATGTAGCCTCATCCAGAATCAGCATGGGCGGCAGGCAGAGCATAACCCTGGTAATACACAGAAGCTGCTTCTGCCCCTGGGACAACCCGCCGCCGTCCTCTGTGATCTCTGTGTCATAGCCCTTGGGAAGACGTTTGATAAAACTGTGCGCATGGGAGGCTTTGGCTGCGGCTTTGATCTCTTCCTCCGTGGCGTCCGGTTTGCCCATTGTGATATTATCCCGGATGGTGCCTGTTCTGAGCCAGGTATCCTGAAGCACCATTCCATAGGACCCCCGCAGGCTTTTTCTGGTAATACTGCGGATATCCCGGCTGCTGACACGGATACTGCCGCTGTCCACATCATAAAAACGCATCAGCAGATTGATGATAGTAGTCTTTCCGCAGCCGGTGGGTCCCACAATTGCCACTCTCTGCCCCGGCTGCACATGGAGATTAAAATCCTGCACCAGCTTTATCTCCGGTGAATAGGAAAAATATACATGCTCCAGATCCACCTTCCCATCTGTATGTTCCAGATTCTCAGCATGATCCGGTTCCGGTGTCTGAGGCTCCTCCTCTATGAGCGCAAATATGCGGGAAGCGCATGCCAGCGCATTCTGAAGCTCTGTCACCACGCCTGAAATCTCGTTGAAAGGTTTTGTATACTGGTTGGCATAGCTTAAAAAACAGGAAAGCTGCCCCACAGTTATCCCGCCGTTTATAACCGACAGTGCCCCTACCAGCCCGACTCCGGCATAAACAAGACTGTTGACAAACCGTGTACAGGGATTTGTCAAAGACGAAAAGAAAATAGCTTTCAAGGAACAGTCTGCCAGCTTTTCATTGATCTCATCAAAATGTTCCAGAGCTTCCTCCTCATAATTGAATGCCTGCACCACCTTCTGTCCGCCTATCATTTCCTCCACAAGCGCAGTCTGCTCTCCGCGGGCCTCCGACTGCTGCTTGAACATCACGAAAGTCCTCTTTGCAATGAAATTTGCCACAAAAAGGGACAGCGGCGTGATCAGAACCACCACCAATGTAATGCCCACATCTCTGGTGAGCATAAAAAGCAGGGTACCCAGAATCGTGATCACACCGGTAAATAACTGGGTAAATCCCATTAAAAGTCCGTCTGAGAACTGGTCCACATCCGCTATGACACGGCTTACCACCTCACCGTAGGAGTGGTCATCCATGTATTTAAGCGGCAGGATCTGTATTTTCTGAAATGCCCGGTTCCTCACATCCTGTACTGTGTGGTAGGCGATTTTATTGTTGCTCACATTCATGATCCACTGCGCCAGGGCTGTGAGCAGAATGACGATCCCGATTTTCTGCAGAGTGCCGAACACATGGACAAAGTCAACTTTTCCCTTGTCGATAATGTAGTCAATGGCCTCTCCTGTGAGAATAGGCACATACAGAGTCAGAACCACAGTCACCGCTGCTGCCGCGATGGACAGAATCAGAAACGGCCAGTAATGGCGGACATATTTTAATACCTTCAGAAGTGTTTCCTTCTGCGCTGATTTTTTCTTGTCCATATTATGCCTCCTCCTGTCTGCTCTCAAACTGTGATTCATAGATTTCCCTGTACACGCTGCAGGTCTCCAGAAGTTCTCCGTGACTGCCGGCCCCTGCCAGACGGCCGTCCTCCATAACAAGGATCAAATCCGCATACATAACAGAGGAAGCCCTCTGGGATACAATGAAAACTGTCATCCTGTCCTTCAGATTTCCTATGGCCTGACGCAGCCTGGCGTCTGTGGCAAAGTCAAGGGCTGAGGCACTGTCATCCAGAATCAGAATCTCCGGATTTTTGACCAGGGCTCTGGCAATAGTGAGGCGCTGTTTCTGTCCGCCGGAGAGGTTCTTACCACCCTGCACCACCTCTGTGTCCAGGCCGTCCTCCTTCTTATCCACAAATTCCTTTGCCTGGGAGATTTCCAGCGCGCGCCACAGCTCTTCGTCGGATACCCCCCGGTTTCCCCAGAGGAGGTTTTCCCGAATAGTCCCTTTAAAAAGGGTTGCCTTCTGCAGGACCATCCCCACCTTCTGTCTGAGCTCATGGATGGGATAGTTCCTCACATCCACGCCGTTTACCCGTACTTCACCTGCCGTGACGTCATAGAACCTGGGGATCAGGTGTACGAGAGATGATTTTCCGGAACCGGTACCGCCAATGATACCGATAGTCTGCCCCTTTTCTGCCTTAAAATCAATGTCTGTCAGGGATTCCTCCCCGGCATTCTTATACGTAAGTCCCACATGGCGAAATTCTACAGATGGGCTGCCCGTCTCTGCCCTTTCCGGGGATTTTCTGTCTGCGTCCTGCATACTTGACTGTATTTCCAGGACACTCTCCACGCGGTTTGCACAGGCAAGTGCTTTGGTGATGGTAATGATCAGGTTTGCCAGCTTGATCAGCTCCACCAGGATCTGGGACATATAATTTACCAGAGCAATAAGCTGGCCCTGGGTGATATACCCTGTATCCACACGGATGGCGCCTGTCCACAGCAGAACCACCAGGGCACCGTTGATGATCACGTATGTCATGGGATTCATCAGACCTGATATTTTCCCCACGTGCTTCTGCATTGCAGTGAGTGTATCATTGCTGGCTTCAAAGCGTTCCTTCTCTTCCTCTTCCTTATTAAATGCACGGATAACCCTTACGCCGGTCAGATTCTCCCTGGTAATTCCCAGTACCCGGTCCAGGGCGGCCTGTGTCTTCTTATACAGAGGAATGGTGATCAGCATGATACCAAATACTACCACAGAGAGCAGGGGAATCGTCACCACAAAGATAAGCGCCGCCTTTACGTCAATGGTAAACGCCATGATCATAGCGCCGAACACAATGCACGGCGAGCGGAGGAACAGACGCAAAACCATATTGACTCCATTCTGCACCTGGTTGATATCACTTGTCATCCTGGTGATCAGAGTGGAGGTACCCATGGTATCCATTTCTGTAAAAGAAAGCCCCTGGATATGGGAAAATAACGCGTGCCGCAGCTTTGTGGAAAATCCCACTGCCGCCTTTGCGGCAAAATACTGTGCCGTGGCGGAGCACACAAGTCCGATAATGCCCAGGCTTACCATGAGCAGGCACATGATGGTCACATAATGCTTGTCTCCGTTTCCGATGCCCCGGTCAATGATCCTGGCCATAACAAGAGGCACCAGCAGTTCAAAGGATGCTTCCAGAAGTTTGAACAGGGGTGCCAGGACAGACTCTTTTTTATAGTCTTTCATATAAATCAGCAGTTTTCTCATGATGTTCTCCTACCGGTAATTTATTTTCTTTCTTATCTTATCACCTCTTTCGTGGAATGACAAACCTTTCCTCCAATAAAAATAACCTGCTGCTATCTGATATATTCCGGCACCGGCACATCCTTGAGTATTCTGACAGTGACTTTTGTTCCCCACCCTTCTCTGCTGTAGATGGAGACACCGCAGTCCTCCCCGTAGGTGCTCTTTACCATAGCCTTCACAAGACGTACCCCAAATCCGCCGTTATCTCCTGTATCGTCCTGAAGCAGGCGGCGGGTGGTCTCCTGCGGCATCCCTTTTCCATTGTCCCAGACTTCAAAAACCAGGTAATCCCCCTCCTGTCTGAGGCTCACACGAAGCTGCCCTTCCTGTTCATCCATACCGTACTTAATAGCATTTTCCACCAGCGGCTGAATCAGCAGTTTGGGCATCTCACATTCTGAAAGCTCCTTGGGAATGTCGATCTCATACTGCAGCTTTTCGTTAAGAAGCAGCCTCTGGAATGACAAATAGGAAGACAGGTATCTCATATCCTCCTGCACTGTAACAAATTCCTTTTTGTGGTTAACACAATACCGCAGAATGTCCGCAAGGGTTGCCACCACATCGGCAATCTCATACTCATTTTTCAGAACCATCTTCCAGTAGATCATATCAAAGGCGTTATAGAGAAAATGAGGATTCAGTTTTGATTTGAGTGCCAGCATTTCCAGCTTATAGTAGTTGTTGCGCTGTCTCTGCACCGTATGGAGCAGTTCCTTGATGCGCACAAGCATATAATTGAAACTGTCGATGATCATGCCGAATTCATCCTGCTTCTTGCGCTCCATAGTAAAATCCAGCTCTCCGTTCTGTATCCGCTCCATGCCGTACAGGAGCTGTTTTACCGGCCTTAGAAAAGACTTGAAAATGGTGAGAGCTATGATTCCAACCAGAAGAGCTATGCACACAAAGACAATGATCAGTATCGGGATGATCTTATTCAGTTCCTGTGTGACGGCTGTACTTTCCAGAATCCCGCACAGGTTCCATCCAAAGCTTCCCAGAGGGTAGGCTACATGATGTTCCTCTGCCTCCTGCGCTGGTGCCTTCACATATTTTCCGATCAGGCTTTTGTCCTCTGTAAACAGAATGCGTCCGTCAGCATCTGTCAGCAGCATTTTCTCCTGGCGGCTTTTATTCTTAGCTGTAAATAGTGTCTCGAAACTCTCCTGTGTAAACTGGACGACCAAAAGCCCGTAAACCACATCCCCGTCATGAATATAGCTTACGGCCTCCATCATACGCGGCTCCCCCTGGGGATACCGCCACAGGATATTTCCGTGGGGAAACTCCTGGTATTTTTCCAGATATGTCCTGTATGGCTCTTCTGTCTCAAATACCGCGTTTCTGTAAAAACAGTTGATCGGCTCATAATCCTCTGTATAGACATAGACATTTTCCGCCATATTGAGATTTCTCTCCCGCAGAGCCTCCCGCACAATACGCACCTCTGTCATGGAAAAATTATCTCTGCCGGACATAAGCCCGGACAGATAATTTTTCACCCACTGGTTCTCTGAGATTCCCAGTATCAGATCCTCCATCTGCCCGGCCTCCTGGCTGCATCTCTCAGAGACCTGGTACACGGTATTTTCAAAGAGCAGGTTTGTCTTCTCTGTCATGATCTTCACTGTCCGGTAATACAGGATGCTGAAAAGAATGCAGATAAAGATACCGCCTGTCAGGAAGATCAAAATTGTCTTGATCCACAAGGTTCTGGGTCTGTTCAGCTTTAATTTACTCATAGTCTTTCGGCACCTCTGTCCTGATCTCCCCGTCTGTGTCATAATGCTCAAAATAATTCCTGATCTCTTCCATGCCGATGAGACATTCACCATTTACCACAATGGTGGGCACCCACAGAGATTCCTGTTCCCTGCCGTAGAGAATATAGAACTTTTTCAGCATCTCCCAGCTTCCCGTTTCCCCACTGCCCACAGGGTAAAAGTCGAATTTTTCATACAGCTTTTTGTCCAGCTCCTCATTTCTGCCGTCCAGCCATTCTTTTGCCTCCCGGCAGTCCGGGCATCCGTCCATGGTAAAGAATACGATCCGGGGGATCTCACGGCTTCCCATATGCGTTTCCCTGTGGATTCCCAGCAGGTATCCCAGTTTCTTCTGCCAGGCCCCTTCCTCCGCAATGGCGGATAACAGCTTAGCCTCCACCTCATCTTCCCCCAGCAGCATGGTGCTGCCCACAAAAACCACGGGGTAGGTCATCTCAGAGGGTTCACTGGCAGTCTGCATGGCTTTTGTAAGGTTACTCCTGTAAAACGAATAGAGAACATTATAAATCTTCAGCTCAACCTGATCTCTCACTCCACCTTCCTCCAGCACGGATTCCATCTTGATCCTGTACTGCCGTTCACCGGTACACGCATTGCAGGGATGGTCCGTCACAGAACATCCCCCGCACTGGTCATATATGTAGCACGATACAGGAACCGGTATCCTGCTTATTTTCCTCACAGCACATGCCCCTCCTGCAAGCAGCAGCAAAAGTACAGCTCCAAAAACCATTTTTCTCTTCAATACCGGTTCCTCCTGTCTTAAATGATCTCCAGATCGTCCCTGTTCCCAAGCACGGAACCGCTGGACACCGGTTTGTCCTGATACCAGTAGGCCACAGATGAGATATCATCCTGCAGCGGCAGATACCTGCCGCCCGAACGCCAGCCCAGTGCCTGAATTGTAACCTTCAGATCCGTATCAAAATATACCGGATCTGTAATATGCCAGCGGTACATACTGAACCTCTGCTGTGTTTTGTAAGCACCGTCCGTATTGGTTATTTTGGACAGCCCTGCATACGGGGTACAGTACGGCCGGTAAACCCCGTCCACCTCAAAGTCATAAGCTCCGCAGAAATAATCTTCTGTCCCTGTTCCGCAGATGGTCGGATATTCCCGGTCGCCGTCCATGAAGAACTTGATCTCGCCCTCTCCCCACCATCCGTTGTTATTGACACCCCAGAACATATATGTTCCCACATATTGTCCTTTTCCCTTCACTCCATCCAGGATGGTGTAGTCTTCTTTATACGGAAGAGGATTGGTACGGCGGTACTGTGCATGAAAATAGCCGTATCCTTCTTCCAGTTCCCGAAGCTGGTAATCGATCTGGTAATACACGATCACAGGTTCCTCTGCCAGATTTTCCAATGTCATGCGGCAGCCTTCGTAAAACGGCATGTCCCAATAACAGTTCAGGCCTCTGCGCGGATTTACACAAACCGCAAGGGAGGTGAGCTGCTCATACTGCTGTTCATCCGCGCTTGCAAAAAAATCCCCAAGCGGAGCCTCCACAGACGGGAACTCCTGCTTATCCCAGTAGATTCTCAGAACCAGAGTCCTGTTCTGCATACTGCTGGTGGTCACCCAGATGTGCTTTACCATCCCCTGCCCGCTGATATCTGACAGGGTAAATGTCTTTCCCGGCTCAATCTGAACAGACGGCGAAACTTTCCACCCCCTGCCCAAATCCCTTGCGCAGGAAGCGCCGGTCCCTTCTACTGCCTGCCCTCCGGCCCCTTTCTCTCCCGTAAAGTTTTCAGGACTGACAGAACGTGTCCTGATATTCTGCATTTTACTTAAACTGCTCATATCTCCAATCATGTTTTTCTCTTCTTTCGTAACTGTTCAGTGCCCTCACAATCACGAGCAAAAATCCATGCAGAATCGCCTGTGGCGATGGGATTTTTGCCTGACTGCGGAACGTTTTCTTACGGTCATCGCAGTAAATGTGCAGACCTGCTGAATCGTTACTTCCTTTCTTATTTTTCATAGCGGTAACATAAAACCGTATGCCCGTCTTCCATGGGATACATAGACGGACTTTTCTGCCTGCATTTCTCTGTGGCATATCTGCACCGGGAAGCAAATTTACAGGCAGTGGCAGCAAACTCCTTCGTTTCCAGGTCAGGCAGCACCATATCCTGATCCCACTTTCTTCCCACAACAGGAATAGACTCCTGCAGAAGCTCTGTGTAGGGATGGCCCGGATTCTCTAAAATAGATTTTGCTTTTCCGAATTCAATAAGATTCCCCCTGTACATGGTGGCTATATAGTCACTCACATAGTAAGCTGTGGAAAGGTCGTGTGTAATGTAAATAAAATTTACATGGTAGTCATTTTTCAGCTTCTTAAAAAGGTTTACAATGTTCATTCTCAGGGAGGCATCGATCATAGCCACCGGCTCATCCGCCACGATCAGCTTCGGCCTCGTGATCAATGCCCTGGCAATGGAAATACGCTGCAGCTCTCCCCCTGAAAACTGATTTGGGAATTTCCCCTGGACATGTTCCATATTAAGCCCCACCTCTGCAAGGGTTTCCCGGATTTTTTTGGCAGCCTCTTCTTTTGACCTGATTCCTCCCAGATTACAGGCTGTCTCGTACAAATAGCTGTCCACGGTTCTCCTGGCGCTGAAAGCGGTAAACGGATTCTGGAAAATAGGCTGCACCATCCTTCTGAATTCCTTTTTTCTCTTGTCGTATACAGAAAGATTTTCACCTCCCAGGGAAATATTCCCGCTCCCTGCCTCCAAAAGCTTTAAAACCATTTTTGCCAGGGTACTTTTCCCGCTTCCCGATTCCCCCACAATAGCCATGATCCAGGGTTTGTCTGAATGGATATCCAGGTTCACATGGTCCACAGCAACAATGTTGGTGCCGAAAATCATTCCGCCTATTTTAAAAGATTTCGTCAGATCCTGAATGGATAAATTATAGTTTTCCATGGCTACCTCCTTTTGTCTGCCAGCAGATGACAGCTTGCCTGATGCCGTTCCCCTACCGATACGGATGCAGGCTGTTCTCTGCGGCACCTGTCCGCCGCATATGGACAGCGGGCGGCGAACCTGCATCCCTTTGGCGGATTTCTGAGACTCGGAGGCAGACCCGGTATCCCTTCCTTCTGTGTGTCATCCCCCAGCCTTGGCAGGGCTTTGATCAGCATCTGTGTATAGGGATGCTTTGGATTTCCGAATATTTCCTCTGTGGGTCCGTCCTCGATCATCTGCCCTGCATACATGATTCCCAGTCTGTCCGTGATCTGATAATGGACGCCCATGTCGTGAGACACTATGACCATGGAATTCTGCAGTTTCTTCTGAACCCTTGACAACATGGTCAGAATTCCCCGCTGTACCACCACATCCAGAGCAGTAGTGGGTTCATCTGCAAGCACCAGATCCGGCCCCAGAAAGGTGGCAAGGGCAATGATGACCCTCTGCCGCATGCCGCCGCTCAGCTGATGGGGATAGGCATCCAGGACTTGGGGCGGCAGCTCCAGTTCTTTCAGATACGCTGTGATGCTCTTTTCCTGTTCTGCTTTTTTCTGTCTCTTCTCTTTCGGAATCACATCAAAGAACTGCTCCCTGACCCTTTTTACCGGGTTCATAACGTGCATGGCCCCCTGCGGCACATAGGAGATTTCCTTCCACCACTCATCTCTGATCTCTCCTGTTGTCAGCACTCTCTTTTCTTTTGAGGATTCTGTGACCAGAGATACCTTTCCCCCGCAGATCTCCAGCGGAAAACCCACCAGGTCATACATGGTTTTCAGAAGTGTGGATTTGCCGCAGCCTGACTCCCCTGCAATACCCATGATCTCATTTTTCCGAACCTCAAAACTTACATTATCCACAGAATTCACGTATCCGCTGACTGTCTCATAGCGGGCACTCACCTGTTCCATTTTAAGCATTGGTCCCCCTCCTTTTCGCCCACATCTGCTGTGCTCCTGTCATGGTGAGGAACAGACCGATGAAGATAAGTGCCGTGGATACCACCGGCGCTCCGATCCATACCCAGCGGCCTGCCAGCATGGCCTGATGTTCATTGGCCCAGTAGATCATGGTCCCCAGTGTGGCCGTGGTATTGCTGGACATTCCGATTACGGCAAGACTGGATTCCGCAGCGATGGCCACCAGGATTGTATTGATAAAGTTTGCCAGAGACCAGTTCATGACAAACGGAAAAATCTCTTTTAATATAATCTTTCCGGTGCTCTCCCCGGAAAACAGGGCCGTGTTGATAAAATCACGTTCCTTCAGAGTCAGCGCCATGGAACGCACCTGTCTGGCCGGCCAGGGCCAGTTGAAGATCACCAGGACCACTGCCACGTAAAAAAGCGGCGCGGTCCCCTTCATCATACTGGATATGAGGATCAGTATGGGAAGCGATGGGATCACAATAAAGGAATCTGTCAGAAGGGTAATGATGCGGTCTGCCCATCCGCCCTTGAAACCTGCCAGCAATCCCATGAAAACACCGATAGCCGTAGCAAAGAATGCAACACCGATGCCTACCAGAAATGAGTTTCTGACAGAATAGGCCAGCAGCCAGAAGACATCCTGGCCAAGGCCTGTGGTTCCCAGCCAGTGCTCTGCTGTGGGATCCATATTTCTGGAATAAGACTGCCACTCCACAGGACTGACTTTACAGAAAACCGGCATGATAAATCCGATGACGAGGAAGACACAGAGCAGCACTGCTCCCATCTTCAGCCGGAAATTCCAGTATTTATTTGTTTTGTTCTTTTTTCCTGCCATTTTCTCTCCCCCTAACTATAGCGGATTCGCGGGTCCAGGAATGGATACAGCAGGTCTATGACAAAGGTTGTCAGGGCAACACTGATGACTGAAATGGTGATCGTACCCATGATCAGATTGTAGTCACTCTGCAGGATTCCCTGATAGATCAAACTGCCCAGCCCCGGAAATCCAAACAAGATCTCTGTCACAAGCGCGCCGTTGAAGATACCGCCAATCTGCAGCGCCAGATTGGTGACCTGGGGCAGCATGACATTCGGCATCACATAACGCCTCATGATACGTCCCTCGTGCAGACCTTTCAGTCTTGCAAATTTAACATATTCCTCTTCATTGGCATTGCTTACCATGGTCTTCATGCTGATGACCCACCATCCGAAACCTACCAGTATCAGAGACAGTGCCGGCAGAAAGCAGTTCCAAAGTATACTTTTGATATGTACCCAGTTAAATCCTTCCCCCTGCACAACAAAGGACAGCGGAAATACGGGAAGCAGATAACAGAAGAACATGATCAGCAGCAGTGCGAAAATGTAATATGGAATAGGATACATGAGGATCGCGATCCCTTCCAAAAACTTTGACAGGGGCTTATCCTTACGGAAACCTGCCAGAAGTCCGATCAGGTTTCCGATCAGCCAGGACAGGACCGTGGTGGTCAGCATCAGCCCCAGTGTCCACGGCAGCGCCCTGGCGATCATCTGCATAACCGGTGTGGGATATGCGGACAGGGACGGGCCAAAGTCATGAGAAATAACCACACGTTTAAAAAAATCCAGATATTGGTGCATGACAGAACCGTCCAGGCCGAAGAGGGAATTCATGGATTCCCTCATCTGCTCGACTGCCTCCGGGCTCATGGAACCGGCATTGGACGTCATCTGTCCAATCATTGCTTCCACCGGGTCATTCGGCATGAGCCTCGGAACAAAGAAGACGGTTGTCACACCAATAAAAATCACGAGTAGAAATGTCGCGATCCTGGAGAGAAGAAATTTACCAAATTTCATTCGTTGCCTCCTTATGATTGGTGTTGTGACAAATTATTTTGCAGCTTCGATTTTCGTAGTATAGAATCTGAATTGTGACCACCACCACCAGGGTCCCTCAAAGGGATTCTCTGAATCCTGGAAACCGGTCCAGTATGTCTCCACAACGGGAACAAATTTTGCTGTTCCGAACATGGGGATCGCAGGCATTTCGTCCACAAAGATCTTCAGCATCTCTTCCACCGTTTTGTTTACCTCCGGGTCATCCGGCTCCAGTGTCTGCAGTTTATCAATGGCAGCGCTCAGCTCTTCGTTGGCGTAACGCTCTTTGTTGCCTGCTGCGTTTTCCCCGTTGGGAAGAATATATTTTTCGTGCCAGGTCTGGATATTTTCTGTCAGGTCGGGAATCAGTCCGCAGAACGGCCAGTATGCGCCTGTATCGTAATTTCCTGTGGCATAGGATGTCCAGAATGTGGAGGAATCCTGCTGTTTTACCTCAGCCTTCACTCCGAATTTACTCCAGGCATCCGCAACGGCAAATGCAAGCCGCATGGATTCGATCTCAAAATCCGCCGGTGCCAGAATAATGATCTCCCAGGGTTCTCCCTCCGGTGTCATCCACTGACCGTCTTTTTGTGTAAAGCCGTTTTTCTGGAGCAGTTCTGCTGCCTTGTCTGTATCATATTTCCACCAGCCGATACCGAAGATATCCGTGATCTCCTCATCTGTGGTCGGAAGATTTTCCACGCCTTCCGTCTTAAGAAGTTCTACCATCTCTTTTGCTGTGTTCTCATTGAAGGGTTTGTATCCGTCCTCAAAGGCATACGTTTTCAGCCATTCCGCCATTGGTTTCTGATATACATCTGTGAGTGCTGTTGTGGGCGGCACAGCCAGAGGGGAAAATTTCAGTTTTCCGCCGAAGGTCGCCATGCTCACCTGCTTGATATCCATACTCAGTGTCAGCGCCCAGCGCACATCCCTGTTGCTGTAATATTCGTTGGAGCAGTTGAAAGAAATACCGCGCTCGCAGGGGTCATCCGGGATTGCATACGGAAATTCCTCGGTCCAGCATTTTGCATTGGGATTTTTCTCTTTCAGGATATCCCAGCTCTCCGGGGAAATATCCTGCAGAATGTCAATCTCATTGTTCACGGCTGCCATGACACGTTTCTCTTCACTCCCGAAATATTTGAACAGTACATACTGTGGTTTCGGCTCGCCGTCAATGACGCCTACGTCTGATTTATCCCAGTCCTCTCTCTTTTCATACAGGAACCAGTTTCCCTGAGCATCACGTTTTGACAAAGTATACGGCCCGAGGGACAGAGGGTCTGTGTATTTAAAAGTGGCCGGGTCCTCTTTTTCCCAGATGTGTTTCGGAAGCACTTTAAAGTTGTTGCCAAACACAATAACGCCAAGTTTCTGCTGGGGCTTCACATTTGGCTCCACAAGCTCCATCTCCACTGTGTATTTGTCCACAGCCTTCATGCTTTTTACAAAGGACTTGTACCAGCTTCCCCAACTGAATTCCTCTGTGCTGCTGAGTATATCGGATGTAAACTCCACATCCTCTGCAGTGAACTCCACGCCGTCCGACCAGGTGATGCCCTCCCGCAGGTGGAACCGGTATTTTGTGTTGGTGTCATCCATGGCTTCCGGAAAATCCGCTGCCAGGTCACAGGTCTGTTCTCCATTCATGGTGTCAGCCTCCCACAGGCACGGATACAGGAGCTGGTGAAGGCCGCAGTCCATGGCCACACAGCCTGTCATATAGGGGTTGAAGTTATCCGGGTCTGTCTGTGTACCGCTCAGCATGTCTACGATCAGTGTATCCTTTCTGGGTGTTCCCACATCTGTCATCTTATCCCCCGACGCTGCAGTCTGTTCTGATGTTCCCTCTTTGGATTCACCTGCACCGCCTCCGCAGCCGGATAACAACAGGGCTGCTGCTGTGGCAGCCGCTAAAATTTGTTTCCCTTTTCTACGCATCTTTTTTCCTCCTTTGTTTCTTGTTTTGATGGTTTCAAGTATATCTTTTTCTGTAAAAAAAACTGTTGATTTCATTAGATTTCTTGTAAATATATTTTATATTTCACAGAAAAAAACAGGAATCATCAGTATTTTGACGATTCCTGCCTCTCATACATCATGTTTATTTATTCATTATTTTCATTCGATACTCTTTGGGAGACATTTTCTTAAACTTCTTGAACACACTTCCGAAATAGGCGGAATCTTTAAATCCCACCAGTTCCGCTATCTCTCCTATCTTTAAATCTCTCTCCTCCATCAGGCTGACCGCTGCCTTTATCCTAATCTGGTTCAGATATTCCCCCATGGAAATTCCCATATATTTTTTAAATTGAGAGCTGAAATACCAGGGATTCAGTGAAACATACTCCGCAACCTTCTGCAGAGACAACTCCTGCATATAATTCGCTTCTATATATGCAGATGCCAGCCGGATATAAGAGGGCACCTTGGCCTTTTCCTGAAAAAAGCTGAGGATCTGCTGCAGATATGCTTCCAGATTGGCCCATGCCTGCATTAAAGTTCGGCTGTTTCTCAGGTCTGAAAGAATCTTCTCCTGTTCAGAAAGACTCTCCGGAATTTTACCTGCCTCCTCAGTCTTTATCCGCTCCTCCAGCAAGTAACAGAAATGTATCATACCCTTTTTTAACTGCACCGGTTCAAAACCATCTGTTCTGCCAATCAGCCGCCGTCTGCCTTCGCGCAGTGTCAGCTGGAGCTGATCTTCTCTGCCCCGCATGAGGATCATCTCAATTTTTGAAAACGGAAGAAACTCCTCCATTTTGATTTCCTCTGCCTGACTGGTTTTCTTCTGCCATATTTCCTCATCCCAGGCGTACAGCCTGCCGTTAAAATCCATATAAAATTCCCGCTCCAAAAGTGTATGTACCGTCTCCTGCAGTTCCCGCTGTCCCCACTTAAAATTTTTCTTCAGATGAACAACAAGATCCCCGTCATTCACACAGATTTCCGGAAAGCCTTCCCCTTCCGTTCCTGATATAGGCGTTACGATCCACAGTCTGTGTTCTTCCACGGTCCCTACAGCGTTTCTCTTTCTCAGCTCTTCCCTTGACCGGTACATAACTGCCTCCCACTCCTCACGGCCTCTGTCCCTGTCTGACCACATAGTGCACACACACGCTTTCCCCTCCGGAAATATACAGAAATCCTTATCCTGCCAGTCTTCATTCCCTTTCAGCAGTTTAAAAAAACGACGCTCCCTCTGTTTTTCCTCCGTCTCCTGAGCCCGCTCTTTTTTCTGCCTCTCCACTTTCTCGAATATTCCCAGGATTTCCTTGCGTCTGCAGGGTTTCAGAAGATAATCTACCGCTCCGTTTTTCATGGCCTGACGGATATATTCATAGTCCGTATAGGCACTCATGGCAATCATGACGATCTCAGGACGTATGTCCCGGATCTTCTCTATCAGAGTGACCCCTGATATGTGGGGCATTTTAATATCTGTCACCACCACGTCCACCTGACCCGGATTTTCCTCAATAAAACGGATGGCAGGCTCCGGATCTGTAAAGCTTCCCGTTATCTCGTGATCCGGAAACTCCTCCGCCAGCAAGTGGCTCATCCCCTGCAGCACTACTTGTTCATCATCAATCAATACAATCTTCAGCATAGTTTTCCACCCGCAATTCTGATCAATTTTCTGTTGACAGCTCTTTTTAACACAGTTCCTTTTCTGTATCTGTCCCCCATATGCCGCAGCTAAAAATCCTCTGCAAACTGCAGATATACAGAATATGTAGATTATTATAATATATTGTCGAATTATAGACAATGGGTAATCACTTTATTTCCTCTATTTCACATCAGGCAGACGCAAAAGAACCTGCGGCAGTCAGCGCAGGTTCTCTCTATACCTCTTACAGCAGGTTTATTTTTTCTTTACTTCTTTCTGGAAATCAAAACATTCTTCCGCCACCACATTACTGAGCATCAGAAGACAGATCAGGTTTGGTATCGCCATAAGACCGTTCATTGTATCTGAAAAATCCCATACGATCTGCAGCGTTCTTGTAGCGCCCACAAATGTGATAAAGGAAAACAGCACCCTGTATATCCTATTCATCTTTGTAGAGCGGACTAAGAATTCCAGGGATTTCTCCCCGTAGTATTCCCATCCCAGGATCGTGGAAAAGGCAAAAAGCATGATGCCAATGGATACCAGATAGCTTCCCATAGGACCCAGTGCACTCTCAAAAGCTTTTATGGTCAGGTTCACACCCGTGATCAGTTCACCGGAGGCATCCTTCATACCGAGGACACCGGAGGACGCAATGACAAGACCTGTGACGGAACAGACTACCAGTGTGTCAAAAAAGGTTCCTGTCATATTGATATATCCCTGTCTGGACGGATAATCCGTCTTGGCTGCAGCCGCTGCAATGGGAGCGGAGCCGAGACCTGCCTCATTGGAGAAGACGCCTCTGGCAACACCCCAGCGCATAGCCGATAACATTGTGGCAATAATATTGCCGCCCACACCGCCGGCTACCGCCTTTACGGAAAATGCCATGCCGAATATCTGGGCAAGCCCATCGGGGATATGCTTTGCATTTATAATAATAACACCTATTCCGCATGCAAAATACAGAACTGCCATAAAAGGAACCACCTTCTCACAGACCTTACCGATGCTTTTAATTCCACCTACCAAGACCACCAGTGCCAGTGTTGTGATCACTACGCCTGTCACAATGTTCGGAATCTTGAAGGTGCTGTTCAAAGCGTCCGCAATAGAATTGGCCTGTGTCATGTTGCCGATTCCGAAAGATGCCAGGACCGCGAAGACAGCAAAAAGCGTTGCCATCACTGCACCCAGTTTTTTGTATTTAAAACCGTTTTTCATGGCATACATAGGGCCGCCAACCATCTCGCCGTCTGCGTTCATTTCCCTGTATTTTACAGCGAGAACGCTCTCCGCGTATTTGGTGGAAAGCCCGAAGAGAGCAGATATCCACATCCAGACGATCGCGCCGGGACCGCCCATGACCATGGCAGTGGCAACACCCACAATATTGCCGGTACCTATGGTTGCCGCAAGAGCGGTCATCAGAGACTGGAACGGTGTGATATCACCTTCCCTGCTGCCCATGCCTTCCTTATCGGGATCTTTAAAAATAGACTTCAGCGCAAATCCCAGATTGCGCCATGGCAGGAAATTCAGCCGAATGGTAAGAAAAACTCCTGTGCCCACCAGCAGTACCAGCATAAAAGGGCCCCATACAAAATCATTCACTGCTTTCAGTATTACTGCAAAATCCATACGTTACCTCCCTCACATGCGACAACGCAGAAAGGGACAGACTACCGACCGTCTGCCCCTTTGCTCCATCGCGTTATCACATCAACGTTTTATTCTTTCTTCCTATCATAACATGGGGGAAGGGGTTTGTAAATCTGAAATTACGGGGCAGCCTGCTGCACAGCCAATCCCTTCTGTAATTCCACGGAGTAAATATACTTCTCCGTCACTTTCCTTCCCGTCACCCGTTCCAAGGCCTCCGCATAGTAATCAAGCTGGACCCTGTACATCTCGATCAGATCACTTCCGTCTCTGCGGCGCACCCTGTCTGTTTTGTAATCCACAAGTACAATGCTGTCCCCCTCGTAGAAGAAGGCATCAATGATTCCCTGTACCAGAACACGCTCCTCCTCCGGGTATTCCTCCTTCAGCCTGTCCGCTGCGATCTCCATGACAAAGGGCTGTTCCCGATACAGCGATCCACGGGTCTGGGCTTCTGCCATGCGTCTGCCAATGGAGGAAGCGGCAAACTGATACACATCACGGGGAGAAACCGTGCGGCGGATCTCACTGTCAATCCTGTGTTCAGACTCCAGAGCCAAAAGCTGCTCCTCCGCCTCTTCTGCAGACCCGGCTTTTGAAAAGTCAAGGCACTCGAATACCCTGTGGTATGCGGTACCTCTTCCGGCTCCTGTCAGTCCTTCCTCGCGTTTTTCAATAAAGGACGGGATATAGGGTATCATCTCCTCCTCCTCTTCATACCAGGAAGTACTCTCCTCGTCTTCCATGTGCAGCCGCTTCACCTCGGATACCGTGACCTTTGCAGGAATCTTGTCCCGGTCCGAATAAGGATAAGAATAGGTAAAACGCTCCTCAATCTGTTCCCTGACCTTTTCATCCCAGACTGCGGCTGTATCAAATTCCAGAATTTCCTGCTTTTTCATCTTCTGTATCATTCTGGTCTCCGCTTCCTCCAGTGTAAGCTTTGTGGGTGAGATCACCTGTATATGGAAACCGGCCTCGTCATCGTGGAGCGGATTTAAAACATAGGGGCGTTTCTCATAGGAGAGGTACACTTCATCCATACAGCGGTGCCTTGCAAGGGCAGGGAAAATCCAGTCCAGATAACAGCGGGCTTTTGCCAGCCTGCCGTAGGATATCCTGCGCTCCTCCTGTTTTTTCAGGGGTTCTAAGGCAGTCAGCCGCTTTTCCAGCCTGGAGGTACTTCCGGTGAGGATCAGTTTTTCCTTGGCGCGGGTCAGTGCCACATAGAGAATACGCAGTTCCTCTCCCAGATTCTCAATCTGTATCTGGCGCTGTACTGCTTTTTTCAGAAGAGTCGGCGTTTTGGTGCGCAGCTCTGCATCCACCCAGTCGGCGCCCACTCCCAGATCAGGGTGCATGGCAAGGGATGCTCTGGCATCCTGCTGGTTGAACTGTTTTCCCATGCCGGAGACAAAGACCACCGGAAATTCCAGACCCTTGCTCTTGTGGATACTCATAATCTTCACTGTATCTTCATTTTCGGAAAGAATGTTCGCCTCCCCGAAATCCACCTGGTATTTCTGCAGATTCTCTATATACCTGACAAAGTTAAAGAGGCCCCGGTAGCTGGTGCTCTCATAATCCCTGGCCTTCTGAAGAAGCATCAGCAGGTTGGCCTTCTGCTGTTCCCCGGAAGCTCCTGCCTGTATATAGTCAAAGAGTCCTGTCCTGTCATAGATCTCCCACAGCAGTTCATGCATGGGTGTGTAGGGAACTTTCTTCCGGACACTCTCATACAGCTCCAGGAAACGGCCTGCCTTCTCCCCGGTCTGCCTGTCCCCGGCATTATCCGATTCACACAGGCTTTCTGCCGCCAGAAGTGACTGATACATGCCGGATTTCTCCATCTCCCTGCCCACGCATTTTACACGGGCCAGCTCCTCCATGGAAAATCCGCCCGGCAGGTTGTGAAGCGCCCCGGTAAACGGAATGTCCTGCAGCGGATTGTCCAGAATGCGCAGATAATTCAAAACGGTCATAACTTCTGAGGCGGAAAAATATCCCGTCTTTGTCGTCACACTGGCCGGAATCCCCTGGGCATTCAAAACGCGTTTAAAAGTCTCCGACCAGCCGGAAAGGGTTCTGAGCAGTACCACACAGTCTCCAAACCTGGCCGGGCGGTACTGTCCCGTGGTTTTGTCAAGAACAGGATAGGAACCCACCAGCTCCTGAATCCTTGCGGCAGCGGCTCTGGCCTCCAACTCCTGTACATTTTCACCGGACTCCATGACCTTCCACTCTTCCTCATCTGTCTCCACCAGGATCAGTTCCGTATCCGCCGCCGAGTTCTGTCGCTTCTCTGCCGCATCCGATCCACCATCCTGCCGGTTCTCTGACGCATCCGGTTCCCCATCCTGTCCCGCCGGATACGGTGGAAAAGATGCACCCGGATACAGCGCCGCTGCATCATCGTACTCCACTTTTCCAAGCGCTTCCCCCATGATCTGATAAAAAAGGAAATTCACCCCGTCCAGCACTTCCTTCCGGCTTCGGAAATTTTTGTGCAGGTCGATTCTCAGGCATTTCCCTCCGGCTGTGGAATAAGTTTTGAATTTTTCCATAAACAGATCCGGCCTTGCAAGACGGAAACGATAGATACTCTGTTTCACGTCCCCTACCATGAAAATATTGTTGTTTCCTTCCTCCATCTTAGACACAGCGTTTAAAAGCTTTTCCTGTACAAAGTTACTGTCCTGGTATTCATCTATCATGACCTCAGCAAATCTGTCCGCCAGTTCCTTTGCCGCCTGAGTCCGCTTATCCTTCTCCCCGGAATGGTCCACCAGGATCTTCAGGGCAAAATGTTCCAGATCGGAAAAGTCCAGTATATTTTTCTCCCTCTTCTTCTCTGCAAACGCCCGGGCAAACGCAAGCGTCAGATCAATGAGCACACCAACCGGACCTCCCGCCATGCGCACATACTCCGCCGCGTCCTCCAGAGAGAGGGCAAAATACTGTTCCTTCAGTTCACCTAACAGGTCTTTTACCTGCTGCCGCAGATTCTTTGTAAGCTCCTTTGCCTCCTCTGAGACCTGGGAATCCTTTTTTGCCGCAAGCCTGGCAAAGGAAAGACCGGAAAAAAGTCTCTGCCATTCCTCAAAGGAATCCGTCTGCAGCAGTTTCTGCACAAACGTCCTGTCAGATTCCAGGGCATTTTCATAATAATAAGGTCCGCCCTCTTCTCTGGCTGTCTCCAGCGCCGCGTCTGCCAGATTCATGGCCTCCTGCAGGCTTTTTCTGATATCCTCTTTGATCATCTGCATCCATCCGGCCTGTTCCAGTTCCTCCGCGGAAGAAATGCTGTAAGCCTCCTTACAGGACAAAAGCCATTCCTCAGGATACGGATAGCTGACCGAAAAGGCATAGAGGCGCTTTATCATATCCTCAATCCCCTCATCCGTCTTCCCGGTGGAAAAACACTCCACAAACTGCAGAAATTCCGGCTCTTTCCTGCTGTATGCATCATCAAGCACCTGGGCAGCTACATCACCCTGCATCAGGCGAAGCTCCCCCTCCTCCGCCATACGATAAGAAGGGTCCAGATCAATGAGATGAAAATAATTTTTCACCACATAGGAACAGAAGCTGTCAATGGTGGTGATCTGCGCGTGGTGAAGCAGTGTGCTCTGCCTCTGCAGATGCTCATTGTCCTCATCCTCCGCAAGCTTTTTTTCAATCGCCAGCCGGATACGTTCCCGCATCTCCCCCGCAGCCGCCCGGGTAAAAGTCACAATCAGCAGCCTGTCAATATCCACCGGATGCACCGGATCTGTGACCATGGAAATAATACGCTCCACGAGCACAGCCGTCTTGCCGCTTCCCGCCGCTGCACTGACCAGTATGTTGCAGTCTCTGGAATCGATCACCTTCTGCTGCTCTGTTGTCCACATCACTCCCATTTTTTACACCTCCTTATCCACAGGGTCCTCAGACTTTTCCCCGTCTTTCATTCTGCCCCATATCTCCTCCGGCTTCAGAGGATTCAGTCTGCGGTAGTGGTATCCCGCGGTTTTCTCGTCAAACCCACAGGCACCTTTATAAGGACAATACTGACACGCATTTCGTTTTCCCATCTCATAAGGCTGAGTCTCAGCCTCCCCTGCTAAAATCCTGCGGCCGATCTCCTTCATCTTCTGGTTTACATAATTCGATATCAGACGGAACTGCTCCGGGCTGACCGCACTGGAATTCCGTGACAGGCTTCCGTCCTTGTTGATGGTCACCGGAACACAGAGGGATGAGGTACCGTTTGCGCTCAGGTTTTCATCCAGCTTTTCCAGCACACCCCTGTCTGAGGAGGCCAGGCCGTTCATGCGCAGCTCCTTCAAAATGCGGCGGTTCAGCGCCTCCGGGTCCTCCTCCTCCACTTTCTCAACCACAGGATCTTTGATATTATAGTAAAAAATACCTGCAGGCACCACCTGCTTATCCGGATGGTTCCTCTGCTCCAGCTCCATAGCTGCGTTCATATACAGCACAAGCTGAAGCTGCAGGCCGTGATACAGAGCCAGCAGGTCAAAGGAGGTGTTTCCTGACTTATAGTCAATGACCTTCACCAGAACCTTGTCCTCCTCCTCGCAGGTATCCACCCGGTCAATCCTGCCCAGGAGTTTCATTTTCTCCTCCTTTGACAGGGCAATGTTGATACTCTCCAGAGAATCTGCCATGGCAAAAGAGACCTCGAAACGGCTGGGCGTGAACGCTCCCTGCTCCATCTGCTTTGTCAAAGCCCAGATGGTGCGCTTCATCATCCTTTTTACCCGGCTGACCATGTATTCATTTCTGGCACTGCTTTTCAGCACGGTATTTCCGTAGTAAGAAACTACCTCCTCCACACAGTCTTCTGCCATCTCATCCATCTGAACCTCATCAAGAGCAGTCCATGAAAGACCGCGCTGGTGCATTTTTTTTGCAAAACTCTCAAGGCCGCTGTGCAGTACATTTCCCATATCCATGGGGCTGAATTCATATCTGGCCCGCTCTTTTAATTCCAGGCCGTACGCCATAAAATGGGCACAGGCACACTGGGCAAACAATTCCAGACGGGTGGCGCTGTTCTCCAGGGTGGTGCCATAGAGCGCTCTTGCCACACTTCTTCCGATCTCATCCTCAGGATTGATGCGGAAAGCTCCTTCCACCATATTCTCCATGGTCTGTTTCCAGGCATCCTGCTTCTGGTACCAGGAAAAAAGCTCCTTCCAGAGCAAAGAAGGCTCACGTTCCAGAATTTCCTTAAATCCCCATGCCAGATACGCAAGCGCGCTTTTGGGATTTTCCACTTCCCAGACAGCATCCTCGGACGGCCGCTCCAAAACAAGCGCCGGAAACAGCTTCCTGACTGCACCGATCAAAAAGGACTGGGTCATGGGTTCCCCTCCGTCGTCGGCTCTGCTGTAGGAGAGATACAGTTTATCGGATGGCTTTGTCATATTCAGGTACAGATAGAACCTCTGAGTGTACAGATTCTCCCGGTAGGTGGGCGCCAGGGCAACAGAGGAAGCCTTTAAATCCTCCCGATTCAAATCTGACAGGATCTTGCCTGCAGCGTCCTCTCTTGGAATTTTCCCGTCATTTACACCCACAAAGAAAAGCACCCGGATATCCTTAAGCCTGGTCCTCTCCATATCGCCCACAAGCACCTGGTCGGAACTGGGCGGAATAATACCGATCTTCACTTCGGAAAGGCCTGCCTCCAAAAGCTCCTTGAACTCCCGGAGGCTTACTTTCTCCTCCCCCAGAACCTCTGTCATCTTGTCAAAAAGGTCCATGACCATGGGGTAGATCTGCTCATATTCTTTTGCCCTGTCCATGGCGTTTTCTTTTGCGAACGCTTTTCCGCTTCTGTCCAGTTTTTCCTGGATACCACAGGCAGTGATAAATTCATAGAAGGCCAGGACGCGTTCCCGGACAGTCCCTTTTCTGGTCTTCATCTGTTCCGTGAACGGGGCCAGGGTGTCCATGAGCTGCTGCCGTATCCTGTCAATCTCAGGAACCTCCTCCGGCTTTTCCCCGCGGTAGTGGAGCACCCACTCCTCCTGCCATTTGCGGAACCCACGGATTCCCATGCCAAGCACATAATTTTCCAGCCAATCCATATCCCGGCAGGGCAGATCCAGCAGTCCGCAGCGCAGCAGCCGAAAAACACTCTCATAACTGTAATTTTCCAGAAGCATATCCACAGCCGAGCGGAGAAATTCCACAAAAGGATTCATGAATACAGACTTTTTCCGGTCTATGAAACAGGGGATATCAAACTTATCAAAGGCCCTTGCCGCATGGTCCGCATAGGTCTCCATATCTCCTGTGATCACTGCGAAATCCCGGCATCTGTATCCTTCCTCCCGCATCAGGCGGCGTATCATAAGAGCTGTCTCCTCCATCTCCCGGGCCGGGTTTCTGCTCTCCCGAATATGGACTGCCTGCTGTTCTTCTGTATAGACTTCCTTTCTGAACCGGAACAGATTCCGTTCCAGAAATGCCATGGGCTTATTATCGGAAAATCTTCCGTTTTCTTTTACCCATGTCTCCTCAATCTGACTGCCCGCCGCCCCCGCAAGTTTACATAACTTAGACACGGTTTCCCTGCTCAGATGAAAGAGATGGTGGGGGCTGCCCGGGCGATAGGGGTCCAGACGGTCATCCATAGTGACGGTCACGTACATGGTCTCACACAGAGGGAGAATCCGCTCCAAAAGCTGCAACTGAATAGGGGTAAAACCCGTATAGCCGTCCAGGACCATCACACTCCCGGCCAGCTTTCCGGACTTCCCTGCCACCCTTCCCAGCACCTCCAGCACTTCCTCCTGGGTGATAAAATTCCCTTCCAGGTAATCAAAAAATCCCTGGTACAGCACAGAGATATCTTTCAGCTTATAATACAGCTCCGGCTTATTTTTCGCATAGTCCAGCATAAGGTCCATATCCTCTTTTGTGACCTCATACTGCTTCAGCTCTGACACCATGGATTTCATCTGGGAAATATAGCCCTGCTTTTTCATTTTCTCTCCCAGGATCTTCAGTTCCTTTTTCTTCTCCTGGGACACCTTGCGAAGCACCAGGCTTTTACCCGTCTCTTCCAGGACCTGCGCGCAGGATTCCCCTGTCTCCTCCAGAACGCGGTAGGCAAGGCGCTCAAAACTCAGGACATCTATGTTCAGAATCCCCTTTTTGGGGTGCATCATTACAAGCTCTTTCTGCGTCTGCATGGTAAACTGCTCCGGAACCAGCACCAGATACTGCCGTCCGGGATGCTCCATGGATTCCTGTATGATCTTCTGATAAATATAGTGCGATTTCCCGGCCCCTGAAGCGCCGAATATAAAATGCAGCGGCATGGACTCCCTCCTTATTATTCTTTCAAGAAAAATTTCTCTATCACTTCTTCGACTCCGTCCTCATCATTGCTGCGGACTGTGATATAGTCAGCCACATCTTTTACCTTTTCCTGGGCATTTGCCATAGCTGCCCCAAGGCCTGCAAACTGTATCATGGATATGTCGTTATATCCGTCCCCACAGCACACCATCTCTTCCCTGGATATGCCCAGAAGCTTCAGCAGCTTTTCCAGACAGTAGGCCTTGTCCACATTTTTAGGCGTTGCCTCCAGGAAAAACGGCTCTGAACGGAATATCTGGGCCTCATGGAGATACTCCTCAGCCAGAAGCGGCTCAATTCTCTCCAACTCATCCGGCTCTCCTGTGAGAAGACATTTATTCACCGGGAAGTTTACATAATTAGGAAAATCCTGTCTGTAACAGATGGGCAGTCCTGTGATCCTTGACTCTGTCTCCATATAGATATCCGGCGTTGTCCCGGCAATGATCTGCTCCTCTTCATATGTGATGATCCCTACCTCATGGCGCACTGCGCTGCGGTAGAGCTTTCTGGGCATTCCCAGAGGAAGGGTCTTGGAATAAATGCACTCCTTTGTCTTCCAGTTCACGATCCTGGCACCGTTAAAGGCCAGCACATAACTGCCGTATTTATCAAACTCCAGTTCATCTGCCACCGGCGCGATCCCCCTTGTGGGCCGCCCGGAAGCAATGGCCACCAGGGTGCCCTGCTCCTGCAGTTTCTTTATGGCTGCTTTTGTCCTCGGCGTCACTTTTTTCTCTGTATTGGTAACTGTGCCGTCAATGTCCAGCACAAGCAATCGGTACTTCATATTTCTCCTGCCTCCTTAGCGACAAAAATTGTCTGCAACCAGTGTATCACAAAACGGGGGCGGAACCAACCTTGTTTTTCTGTTGGGGAATATTCTGAGCTCTAATTTTCTTGACATATTTTTAGTCGAAACGTATAATAATGATATAGATGAGCAATCATCATCAGGTGAGTTCCTACCAGAAGTGGAAAACTTTAACATCAGGAGAGTTCCTGCCAGATAGTGGAAAACTTTAACATCAGGAGATTCCCTGCCGGACAGTGGGAAACTTTAATATTAAGGGGCAGTCTTAGGACTGCCTCTTTTCATCAAAGGAGACAGATATGGATACTCTACGATTATATGAAATTTCAGAAGAATACATCGCTTTTCTAAGAGCCGCTGATAGAAATGTATTCTCAGCAAAGGAAAATGACCGAAAACATACCAGAAAATATCTGGGTATTGTATATATTATTAATAATTATTATTACTATATTCCTCTTTCCTCTCCAAAAAACACAGATTACCAAATAATAAACGGTGAGCGGCGAATACGAAAAAGTATTATCCCAATCATAAGAATTACTGCGGTTTCCTCAAACGGAGAGCCGGAGTTGAAAGGAACCTTAAAACTGAGCAACATGATACCAGTTCCAGCATCTGAACTTACTTTGTACGATATCGACAATGAGTCAGACCGTCGTTATAAAGCATTGATACATAAAGAATTAATCTTTATCCGTAAGAATCAAAAGAAAATAAAACAGAATGCCAAACTTCTATATAAGCAAAAATCCGAAAACAATTCTTCCATCGGCTACCTGAAAAGCACAGTCGATTTCCGACTTCTCGAACAAAAACATGACGAGTTCATTCGCAGGTAATTTGTCCTCCCCAAAAGAATCCTTGCATATTTTCCCCACTTTCATAATAAGTTATAAAAAGGAATGCAGGAGGTGCAGCCATGAGCTCAAAGACCAAGATTGTCGTATTACATATGAAAGAAGTCATTTATACCATTATTTTCGTGGTACTTGCCATTCTTCTGGCGGTTCTTCTCTTTATGATGTTCGGAAAAGACCGGAAAGCCGACTCAGCCGCCACTTCAGCCGCTGTCTACCACGCTGGCGTGTATAAAAGCCCCATCACACTAAATGGCAACACATTTGACGTTGAGGTTACCGTGGACGAAAACCACATAAATGCCATATCTCTGGTAAATTTAAGCGAGACCACCACTGCCATGTATCCGCTGATGGAGCCCGCACTGGATGCGCTCTCCAGCCAGATATACGCATCGCAGACCACGGAAAACATCACCTATACAGACGAAAACAAATACACCTCAATGCTTCTGCTGGACGCCATCAATGAGGCACTTGACAAAGCAAAAGCTGACTGAACGCTGCGGCTCTTATCATGGCCGGCTCATACAAAAACGGGGATGCTCCGGAACATCCCCGTTTTTTCTGTCTGTTCTTCTATCTGTTCTTTTGCCTGCATTTCATATCGTCTCTTCCTGCCTGCTCAGCTGACTGTAAGAACTTCCCCGGCGTAGATCAGATTCGGGTCCGCTATCCCGTTAACTGCCGCAAGCTGTGAAACCGTAGTCCCAAACCTGTCCGCGATCCCTGACAGCGTATCCCCGTAACGCACAATATAGGTCCTTCCCACATCCCCCGTACTTCCGGAGGCTGAAATCTGCAGAACCTCCCCGGGATAGATCAGGTTCGGATCAGAGATATGATTTATAGCCGCAAGCCTTGCCACAGAAATCCTGTACATCCGCGCTATCCCCCAGAGGGTATCTCCTCTTCGCACCATATACGTGTTATCCACCTGAGAAGACGATACCTGATCCGCAAGTGTGATCCTCAGCACTTCCCCGGGGTAAATCAGGTTGGGATTTGCTATCCCATTTTCAGAAACAATAGCAGATACACTGGTTCTGTACATCCGGGCAATCCCCCACAGCGTATCCCCGCTCTTAACCGTATACTCCACCGTAGACGAAGAAGGTTCGGGCATAGGCACAGGCCCCGGCACGCTTCCCGCTTCCTCTAAAAACATAGCATCTGTATAACGGTCCAAATCCACATACCCGGAAATCCCGGCCACATTCCCCGTATCCGAATACTGCCATCCTGCCCATGAGTCCCAGTTCACCTGTGACGAAGGCTCTGACACATCATATTCCGCGATCCAAAGGGGGTATTCTGTCAGCTCTCCCCCAAACACGTTCCCGGCATTGTAGGCATCACTATACACCACTGTCCCTTTACCGCTCAGGTTTTCCACGGTCCTGATAAACGCCAGCCCAATCTCATTCGCCTCCCCGGCACTCAGACGGGTCAAATCCTCAAAATCCATAGCCAGCCGGCACTGAAACTCCTTTCCCTGAATCACGTTCACATAAAAATGTGCTTCATACACCGCCTGGGAAACTGTCCTGGCGGTCACATAATGATAAAATCCCACATTCAGCCCTGCTGCCCTGGCTCTCTCATAATTATGTTCAAAATATGGGTCAGTATAATCACTTCCCAGACTGGACCGGATATAGACCGTATCCACTCCGGTACCTGCCACCTCCTCAAAATCAATATCCCCCTGCCACATACTCACGTCAATCCCCTGCCGCTGATTCCCATCTTCAGGCGGCAGCGCGAAAACCGATGTACACCCCAACAGCATGAAAACACCAAAAAACAATATATATGAAGATACTCTCCTGATCATATTCATAAAAATCCCTTTTTTTCTATCATATGACCCTCGTTTCCAATCGGTCACCTGCCGCCCTCCACTACCAGGGGAAAGCAAAGGGCCCGGGGCCGGGAGGCAAAGGCATCCGGACCCTTTGCTTTCCATGTCCATGTACCAAAAAAGCACCGGATACATTCTCCCCATATCCGGTGCCCAACTTCAAAACCTTTTTCACTTCTTACTTAATCGCTCCATCCACCATTCCCTGTATAATCTGCTTCTGCGCAAACAGGAACAAAATAATAATAGGAATCATAGCCAGCAGCGCTGCCGATAAGATCAAATCCCACTGCTTCACATAAGACCCCACAAAACTGCTGACCGCCACAGGCAGTGTCTTGATCTTCCCATTCAGCCCCAGCATCAGAGAGGGAAGCAGGTAATCATTCCAGATCCAGATACCGTTCAGTATCAGAACCGTCACCTGTACAGGTTTCAAAAGCGGGAAAATAATACGGAAGAACGTCCCTTCCGGACTGCACCCATCGATCCAGGCAGCCTCCTCCAGCTCATAAGGAATCCCTTTCACAAACCCATGCAGAATAAACACGGACATAGACCCGCCGAATCCCAGATAAGCAAAGATAATCCCCTTATAACTCTGCAGCATCTGAATCCCGAAGAAGTTGGAGGTTTCCCGGAATGTGGAAAGCAGCGGTAGCATAACGACCTGGAAAGGAATAACCATAGCTGACACAAACAGCATAAAAATGAAACTGGACCATTTTGTTTTGTTTCTCACCAGAACCCATGCAGCCATACTGGAAAATACGGTCAGCAGCAAAAGGGAAACCGCTGTGATCAGCAGAGAGCTGAAGAAAGAATTCCAGTAGTTAAAGTTCTGGTTATGTATTACATTGCTCAGATTTGTAAAAATCTGTCCCCAATGCTCCGGCAGGGAAATAGGGCTTGTGATAATATCCGCGCTGCTCTTTGCGGAGTTCACAACCACCAGCAGGAAAGGAGCCAGGATGATAATTGTAAGAATCACACCAATAATTTCTGCGATTCCGGTTCTTATTTTCTGTGCCTTCATTACATTTCAACCTCCTTCTTCTTACTGATGGATACCTGTGTCAAAGACACGATCGCCAGGATGATAAAGAATACCACTGCCTTTGTCTGTCCCAATGCATACTGGTTTTTACTGATAGCCGTGTTATAAATATTCAATGCCAAAAACTCGGTTGCCTGCACCGGTTTACCCGCCAGAATACGGCTGGGCGCACCATTGGTGATAGCCAGGTTCAGGTCAAACTGTTTGAATGAGTTGACCAGTGTCAGGAAAATACATACAGTAAATGTATTTGCGATCATGGGAACCTTGATCTTCAGCAGGGTTGTGATCTGGTTAGCCCCATCCACATTGGATGCCTCCAGAATATCCTTTGGCACACTCTGCAGACCTGTCACATAGATCATCATAATATACCCCGCGTACTGCCAGGTACTTACGATCAAAATAGCGGCGATCGCCAGATTGGGATCTGTCAGCATGGACGTGCTGCCTTCGATCACAGTTGTCATTACCTTGTTGAAAATAAACTGCCATACATAACCAAGTACAATACCACCAATCAGGTTCGGGATAAAGTAAGCCGCACGGTAGAAGTTTCTTCCCTTAACTTTTGATGTACAAAGAAGAGCCAGTCCGAAAGCCACCAGGTTCACAGCCAGCATATTGATCACCGTGAAGATAAAGGTTACCACAAATGAATAAATATAATCATTTGATTTAAACATACTGATGTAGTTGCCAAGTCCCACAAACTTCTCAAATTTGATTCCATTCCAGTCTGTCATGGAGTAAAAGATACCGCAGGCAAACGGAATCAATACTGTCACCGCAAACGCAAAGATCAGCGGAAACAGGAACAGCACATTGATAATGGAGCGGTGCTTTCTGGTCGGAAGCAGGTAGACGCCGGCTATCACAAGCAAAGCCCCTGCAATAAGAAGCGGTCCCCTGATCGTGGAGGCGCTGCCCGAAAAATCCATATAGAGTGCTGCTGCCATACCTATAATGCCCGCAGCCATGGCAGCGATTGATATCGTTTTTTTCAATTGAACATTCATGCCTTTTCCCCTTTTGAAAATTTACCGGCTGTCCTCCCCTCGGGGAAAACCGCCGGTAAACTGGTTAATTGCTTCCGTTAGATGCTACATAATCTTTGATTACTGATTCCATGGTGTCTACAAATCCCTGTTTATCCAGCTGTCCTTTTGCGTACAGCTCAAATACAGCTCCTGTGGCATTCTGTGCAATACCTTCCGGCTGTGTCAGCCAATCCCATGCATAGGTTTTTCCGTCTTTGATGTAAGGAAGCATGCTTTTTGCCAGCGGTGTGCTCGGCTCCAGTGTGCAGGATTTATACGGAGAAACCATTCCGCAGTCCTCAACCAGGGCTTTCTGTCCCTCTTCGCTCTCTGCCAGTGCCTTTAAAAATTCCTTGCAGGCGTCAATCTTATCACTCTCATTATAGATACCCCATACAGCCGGTGCGTCCACTATGATGCCGTCTGTATCCTCTTCCATAAATGCCGCCGGTGCCAGTCCGCATGCAAACTCTGCTTCATAGGTGGGAAGTGACGGGTCGATCCAATTACCCTGGGTGATGAATGCTGCTTTTCCTGTAGCCCACAGTGCAAGCTGGTCATCATATGTACCGGAGATCAATACGTTCTGATCTGAATAATCAAACAATAACTGAAGCCAGTCACCGAACTGTCCCATTCTGTCTTTATCAATCTCCCCTTTGTTCAGCTTATCAATAATATCTTTGTCCGTTCTGTCTTTTCCCTGAGAAATGTAAGCTGCCATCATATGGTTGCCCGTTGACCAGTACATCTGTCCTGACTCTGCCGCTACAGCACACACAGATGTAATTCCCAGCTCGTCCTTCATGGAATCTATCTTCTCAAATGCCTCTTTGTAAGCATTGATATTTGTCAGCGCTGACGGGTCAACCCCCGCTTTATCCAGAATATCTTTGTTGTATGCCAGACCGATTCCTTCCAGTGCGAAAGGCATTCCGTATACTTTTCCGTCCTCTCCCTTAAACGCATAATCCGTATCGTCGATCCAGGACTCACCGTCCAGTGGTTCCAGCCAGTCTTTAAAAGAAGATTTGTAAGAGTCTGCAGCAAATGCAAAGATGTCCGGCATGTTGCCTGCTGCATAATAATTTTTGAGCTGTCCGTTTACATCCACACCGCCGCCCAGGGATTCGATCACAACTTCCTGTCCTGTCTCTTCCTGGTACTGCTTTGCAAACTCTTTCAAAGCTCCGTCAATCTCGATCTTTGTGTTCATAAAGCGAATGGCATCCTTGCTCACATCCGCTGTGTCCGTTGTCCCCTGTGTGTTGTCGTCTGCCTTGCTGGTGTCATTTCCACTGCCTGTATTTCCTCCGCATGCTCCCAGTGTAACTGTCATTGCTCCGGCAAGCAGTGCCGCTAAAACCTTCTTTTTCATCTCTCTTACCAACCTTTCTGAGGATTATCTTTTTATACCTTTTGCGCATAAGGTTTTGATGCTTTGTATCTTACCACCACTTCCGCGTAAAATCAATGTTTTTTATAACCTCTTATATTCATTTCTCTATTTTTCACAGAAACACTTCCCATTTTCCTGGTATTCAGCCTATATTTTTGTATAATTTTTACAAAAGGTTTTTCGCAAAACCTTTTTCTGTTCATTCGACACTTTAATACTTTTGCGCATAAGCTTATATTCTACATTCTCTGCTGCTGCCCTTTTCTTATGTCATTCACATTGTACACAATCCATAAAAAAACAAAAAAAATACCGTATGGCGGCAGTATCTCTGCAGCCATACGGTATATTATTTGTAACGATTCAGCCAGCTGAATCGTTACGGGTATTCGCCCATTAAAAATCGCTTCGCGATGGGGCGAATACTTGCCGCCACTACTCTTTTGCACGGTCAGCGCAGTAAATGCGCAGACCTGACAGAACAGTTACTATTATTTTACTTTCTTACCCGTTGATCCTTTTTACAGAATCACGAATGACCATCTGTGTGGGAAGGACAACCAGTGTCTCCATGTCCTTGGGGTTTTCCTCCAACATTTTTACAAGCATATCAACCGCCACCAGTCCTTTTTCCTGGATATCCTGGCGCACAGTGGTGAGTGCCGGCCTTACCAGGGAGGCGTACTCCACGTCATCAAAGCCGGTGATGGATATGTCATCCGGAATCTTTCTCCCTCTGTCTTGAAAAGTATTGAGGAGCATTGCGGCATAATAATCCGAAGAACATATGATCGCCGTATAGGCAAAGGATTTCTCATACAGCTCATCCAGATTGTTCTTCTCTCCCCTGTTTCCGGGACATATTTTCAGAAAATTTTCCTCGCTGCCAAAAAGTCCGGCCTCATCCATGGCCTGGCAGTATCCCAGGAACCGCTGATGATCCAGGTTCACATTATTATCGGCAAGAAACGCGATTTTTTTATGACCGCATCCGATGACATATTTTGTCATCTCATAGGCGGCTTTCTTATCCTCCAGCCGGATATTGATGCAGCGCTCCAGATCATTTGTATCATAATCGTCAATGATCACAATCGGCTTTTTGTAACGTTCCTGCAGGTATGAGATTTCCCCTTCCACAAAACCGCAGGTCACCAGTCCATCCATATTCCATGACAGGATAAATTTCTGGACCTGCCGGACATCATTCAGTGCGTAGACCATCAGATTATAGCCTCTGCTTCTCACACGGTCCTCCACTGCACCCAGCAGCTCCCCAAAAAACTGGTCTTTAAACGGATTTTCCTTTCCATTGACCTTTACCACCATACCGATGATCTTAGAGCGGTTGCTTGCCAGGTTGCGGGCATTGATGTTGGGCATATAGTCATACTCATCCAGAACCTTCCGGATACGCTCCACATTGGCAGGTGATACCTCTTTTGTCTTGCCGTGGATAACATTTGACACCGTGGTGGTGCTCACATTCAGCATATTGGCTATCTCTTTTATTGTAATCATTCTTAAATCCCCAATCTGTTTACAGTATTTCAGCTTGAATCTCTTTCTTCCGGCAGCCTGTATACACACAGGTTCCTGCCTTGTCGATTTCAATCATACCATAATTCGCCGGGTTTTCAAAGTCTTTCCCTTTTCCGTCATCCTCATACCACTCGTAAACAGCCTTCTCTTTTACGAATGCCAGGGCTTTTACGGAATCCGTATCCACATCTTCCGTGGATTCTCCGCCTTCAGACAGCAGAAGAATCTTATCCGGGCGCACAAATACCAGCATCTCATACAGACCTGCTTTCACATAATGATGGCCTGCCGGCAGGATTTCCTTGTCAAAGTCCGTCAGGCTCCGGAAACGCAGAAGCGCCATCTCCTCCGGCAGATACACATATCTTCCCTCCGCGTTCTGACTGTACACAGGAGCTATCATAAGGCTGTCTCCCACAAGAAGCTGGTCCTCCACCTGGGGTGCAAATTCATCTTCCGTGTAAACAAAGGACAGCGGTGTAAAATACATCTCGCCGCGCAGGGCCGCCTTCATATATTCGCTGTAAATATAGGGCAGCATGCCGTAGCGCAGTCCCAGAATATCCCGGAACCGGTCCATATGGTCAAACTGATAGACCTCCTGCATTCTGGTTCCCAGTGCCGTGTGATTCCTCATAAGCGGTGAGAACATGGCAAGCTGGATCCAGCGCATTACCAGGTCTTCCGTGGTGTCAGAACCGAATCCTCCGATATCGGCGCCTGTGTAGAGAATCCCCACCATGTTAAGGCTCGGCATCATCTTCAGGTTGAGAAGCAGGTGCTGCCACCAGGACTTGTTATCTCCTGTCCAGATACCGCCGTAGCGGTGCATTCCCACGTAAGAGGAGCGGGAGAACATGAGTATCCTCTTGTCAGGGCACAGACGCTCAAAGGCTTCCCCTGCCGCTCTGGTCATATTATAGCCGAACAGGTTATGAACCTTGTCGTGGCGCATCTGTCCTGCATCCGTCTTGTGATAGAACTTTTTAAAATCCTCTGTATTATTTGCCAGACCGTCCACCAGACCGGTAAATTTCTGGAAGGTATCCAGGTCCAGGTTCTTTCCTTTCAGCTCTGCAATGGCGTCAATGGTGTCATCCATGCGGTCCTGGGCAAAGAAGATGCTGGGCTCGTTCATATCATTCCAGAAGCCTTCAATCCCCTTATCCAGCAAAAACTTATATTGGTTTCCAAACCACTCCCTGGCGTCTTTGTTCAGCACATCAGGAAAATGCACTTGTCCCGGCCACACACCGGCGATAAATTCTTTTCCGTCTTCGTCTTTGCAGAAATATCCCTTCTCCAAACCTTCCTCATAGACGGAATAGCCTTTTTCCACTTTCACACCGGCATCAATGATAGGCACCAGACGGATATTCTGCGCCTTCATATCCCTCACCAGACCTTCAAAATCCGGAAAACGCTCCTCGTCAATGGTGAAGTCCTTATACCGCTCCATGTAATCAATATCAAGGTAAATGCTGTCAAGAGGCAGATGATTCTTCCTGTGGCCCTCTGCCACCTCCCTGATGTCCGCCTCACATTTATAACCCCAGCGGCTCTGCTGGTATCCGAATGCCCATCTGGGCGGAATATAACTTCTGCCGATCAGACCCCTGAACTCCTTTACGATCTGCCGGATATCGCTGCCCTCCAGAATATAGACATCCGCATCCGGTTCCTCCAGTGTGATCACCAGCTCATCCATGTGGGTATAGCCCACGTCAAAGCTGATAATGCCCGGATAATCAAAAAAGACGCCAAAGGTCGTCTCACCGGCAATCACTAAAAAGTTGTGGGATGCGTACAGAGAATGCCTGTCCTCCAGATGGTTTGGCTCATCTGCACAGCAGCTTCGGTAAAGCCATCCCCGCTTGTTGATCCCTCTTACATTTTCCCCCAGTCCGTACACCAGGTCCTTTTCCCCAAGGCTGCAGGAAAATATAAGCCTGCCGTCCTGCTCTGCCTTTTGCAGATATGGCAGAGTCTGGGTCTCTGCCGCCATATCCTTTACAACCGCGTCCGTACAAAAAGGATTTCCGTATGTATATTTCCGTATCATGTCTGTTCCTCCTGGTTCTCCATATTTATTTTGACATCATAGCATATGCGTATTTTAGCCGCAATACCTTTTGCGCATAATTGATACAACGCACAATATATATCGAATGTATCATTGCATATTTCACTTGTTTATTTCTTTTTCTTCGTTTTTATGCACAAAACACATTTGATAAATTCAGTCAAAATAACATAATGAAAATCCCGGATTTTTTTATACAGCAAAAAGGGGAACGTACCCATATACGTTCCCCGCTGCCTGCTTTAAATCTCAGTTCCGGCACTCACTGTGTTTCATCTGTATTCTGTTCTGCAGATCCTGAATCCTCCTCTGTCCCTTTTTCCCTTTCCTCTTCTTCCATCTTCTCTCTGGCTTCCTTTGGTCTTAAATAATACTTATTAAACGGAACTTCCCCGTACTTTTCCAGAGCTTTCTCTTCCCCGTATTTTTCCACATACTCATCAATGGACATATCATCGTCAGAATCGGTATCCGCAGGGTCTGAATCCTGCCCGTTTTGTTCCGGCTGTTCCTGTTCTCCGCTGTTGGATTCCTGATTCTCAGAGTCCGGTGTTTCCGGTGTATCGGAAGGATTCTCCTGTTCCCCGGAAACTTCTCCCTGCTCCTCACCAGAAACAGCATTTTCGGGCACCGCTGCAGATATGACCTCCTTCACCGCATAGGGAAACAGTCCGCCGTAAGGGTTCTCCACAATGCGAAAGGAACTCACGGCTGACGGTGTATCGGAGGATGCCGGATATGGATAATGTGAACTCACATTTACGATCCAGCCCCCGTCTGTGCCTTCTTTATAGTCCTGTATGGAGACAGTCATTTCTACCTGGTCACCAAGCGCAAAGAGATATTCATTTTCCACGGATTCTATACCCATCTCCTGCTCTAAGTCCGCCGTAAGTTCAGGCAGTGTTTCAATACCTGCAAACAGTCCCTGGGCATATTCTTTTACCACTCCGGACGGGACACGTTTCATGGAGGAATCCTCTGTGTAATCCACTCCGTTATCGCCGACTCTGGCGTAATCTGTGATAATGCGGTTCAGGACTCCCCATACATATTTACTGTCAGAAGCGCTGTATTCAAGCGGCTCCCGGCTTTGTGCCTGAAAGCGTATCACGGAGTCAAAGATCGGCAGCATTTTCTCCAGCTTCCCGGTCTCTATGGCTGCCTTCTCCGCGGTATCCCCTTTTGCATCTGTTTTTTCTTCTTTTCCGGTTTCCTCCCGGGTCTCTGTTTTCTTGTCAGACTTGTCGTTCTCTTTTGAAGAACATCCCATAAGACCGGTGACTGCAAACAGAAGCACAGCCATGGATGCAGCAAGGACAATCCCTCTTTTTTTAATCATTCTTGTACTCCTCCCTTTTTCTACAAATGTAGTATCTATCTATATACTACATTTGCAGTAAGGAAAAGTCAACCGGTATTTTCTTATTTTTCCATTGGATAACGAAAGCCCCATTTCTCACGGACAGCATCCATCTGCTCCATAATGCGGATCGTTTCGCTGTGGGGCATATCCGGGCATTCGCACATCCCCTCTTCTATGGCCTTTTTGCAGGCCCTTACCTCGTATTCATAGCCGCTGATCTGTTTTGGCTGGTCATATCTGGCTGTCACTTCCCGTTTTTCATTATAGACTGTGATGGATTCGAAATTATTGATGTTTTCCACAACCAGAAAGCCCTTTGTCCCGTAAATGATTCCCTGTCTGTCGGAAAGGGCGCGGAGGGAACTGTTCAGCACCGACATCTTCCCATCCGGATAGCTAATGGTTATGCTGCTCTGTGCGTCCACTCCCGTGTCTGTCATAATGACGGAAGTGTCAATGGAGGAGATGTCATCCCCGAACGCAATAGATGCAAATGTCAGAGTGTAGACACCTACATCCAAAAGGGCGCCGCCTGCCAGTTCAGGCTTCATCATCCTGGGTACTGACTCCAGCAGATATCCCAGGTTAGCGGTCAGGGTATACGGTGTGCCGATGGCACCGGAGGCAAGTACCTCCTGCAGTGTCCTTGCCATGGGCATATATCTGACCCACATGGCCTCTGCCAGAAGCAGTCCCTTTTCTTTTGAGAGCGCAGTCATCTCTTCGGCCTCCCGGGCATTTACGGCAAATGCCTTCTCGCACAGGACGTTCCTGCCGTTTTCAAGCAGCATTTTCACATGGGAACAGTGTTCTGAGATTGGGGTTGCCACATAGACCAGGTCTACCTTCTCATCTGCTGCCATCTCTTCATATGTACTGAATGCCTTTTCAAATCCGTATTTTTCTGCAAACGCGTCTGCCTTCTCCTGACATCTGGATGCCACTGCATACAGCTCCACATCCTCCATACAGCGGAGTGTCTCCGCCATAGTGGCTGCAATATTTCCTGTGCTCAATACACCCACTCTTAATTTTTCCATATCGTTCTCCTTCTGCGGTCTTATTTTGTCCGCATTCTTATGGTTTTACCGCGTATTTTATCACGCCGTCCTTTTTTTGTTCAAATATCTCATATGCCTTCATAATATCTTCCAGACGGGTCCTGTGGGTGATCAGGCATCCTGTATCCAGCTTCTTTGCCGCCAGAAGCTCCATGATCTCCTCACAATAGCAGCCGTCCACTCCGCCTGTTTTAAAAGTCAGATTCCTGCCGTACATCTGCGGCAGGGGCAGAGTCTGATCTCTTTCATACATGGCAGCGATCACCACAACCGCGTTGGGCCTGGCTGTCTTCCAGGCCAGCTCAAAGGTATCCGTTCCGCCTGCGGCCTCAAATACCACATCTGCGCCTCTTCCGTGGCTCTCTGCAAGGACACGCTGCACAACAGTCTCCTGTACCTTCCCCGCAACATCGGCATAATCCTCTGCCCCATAGCGGCAGAGCTCTTCCGCGGGACATACCGTCACATCGGCAAGCCCCTGTCTTTTCGCCAGTTCCAGTCTGCTTTCATCTACGTCTATGGCGACGATCTTGGCAGGACTGTACAGCCGGGCACACATCATGGTACAGAGTCCGGTGGGGCCGGCTCCTATAACCACAACTGTATCTGCCGGCTTTACCTCACCCAGTCTGGCAGCCCAGTAGCCGGTGGAGAGTATATCCCCGGTAAAAAGAGCCTCCTCATCGGTCACATGGTCCGGTATCTTAGTCAGTCCATTGTCCGCACAGGGAATGCGGCAGTATTCCGCCTGTCCTCCGTCTATGCGGCATCCGAGAGCCCAGCCTCCGTTTTCATGCTCACAGTTGTTCACAAACCCGCGCCTGCAGAAAAAGCACTCCCCGCAGAAAGTCTCCACATTGACAGCCACTCTGTCTCCGGGCTTCACCTTCTTCACCGCGCTTCCTGTTTCCACCACCTGTCCGACAAACTCGTGCCCCAGGATGGTTCCCGGTACGGCTTTCGGCACTGCACCGTGTTTTATATGAATATCGCTGGAGCATATGGTGGTAAGTGTCACTTTCACAATAGCATCCCCCGGGTCCCGGATCACAGGGATATCACGCTCCTCCAGAGATACCGCGCCTTTCCCCTGATACACTACAGCACGCATTTTATTCGTCCGCAAATCCTGCGCCCCCTTTCTATCCTCTGGCCTTATCCGCTTATCCCAGAGTCTCCAACTCATCCATCCAGATCCTCACAGATGCGTCACTGGGCATCCGCAGATCTCCTCTGGGTGACACTGCCACGCTGCCCACTTTTGGACCGTCCGGCAGGCAGGAACGCTTAAACTGCTGGGAGAAAAATCTCCAGTAAAATTTCTTCAGCCATTTCAGTATCACTTCGTCATGATACATGCCCGCGAAGGCGATTCTGGCTATGCGGTAGATCTTAGCGGGACCGAACTGGAAACGCATCATATAATACAGGAAGAAATCGTGCAGCTCGTAGGGGCCCACCAAATCCTCTGTCTTCTGGGAAATAACACCGTCCGTGGGCGGAAGCAGCTCAGGGCTCACCGGTGTATCCAGCACATCCTCCAGAATGGCTGCCAGTTCCGGTTCCCCGCAGGTATCCGCGTAATAGCGCACCAGATGGCGGACGAGAGTCTTCGGCACAGAGCCGTTTACCCCGTACATGGACATATGGTCCCCGTTGTAAGTTGCCCATCCGAGAGCCAGCTCCGACAAATCCCCTGTTCCGATCACAAGGCCGCCGCAGCTGTTGGCAATGTCCATAATAACCTGGGTCCTCTCCCTGGCCTGTGCGTTTTCAAAGGTCACACTGTGGTCCTGATAGTCATGACCGATGTCCTCAAAATGCTGCAGCACTGCCTTTTTTATGTCAACCTCACGAAGCGTGGCTCCCAGCCTTCTTGTGAGTTCACAGGCATTGGTATATGTCCTGTCCGTGGTGCCGAAGCAGGGCATGGTCACCGCTGTGATCTGGCTTCTGGCAAGACCGCACAGATCAAAGGCTCTTGCAGTCACCAGAAGGGCAAGGGTGGAATCCAGACCGCCGGAAATGCCCAGAACTGCAGCTTTGCATCCTGTATGGTCCAGACGTTTTTTAAGACCCATGGCCTGCATGGTGAGGATCTCATCACATCTTCTCTCTCTGTCTTTTTTATCATCCGGCACAAAGGGGCTGGGGTCAAAGAAACGGGACAGGGCTGTCTGCTCCTGTTTCACATGGAAGGAAATCTGTGTATATTCCTCCTTGGATTCCGGCTGCCAGGTAGAGATCCTTCTTCTCTCGCTTTCCAGGCGCTCCACATCAATTTCACCGTAAATGGTCTCATTGGCAAAGCGTTTTGCCTCCCGCAGAATGGTTCCGTTCTCCGCGATCAGATTCTGTCCTCCGAATACCAGATCCTGGGTGGACTCCCCGTTGCCTGCGGTTGTATATACATATCCGCAGATGAGGCGGGCGGACTGTCCACCTACCAGTTCTCTTCGGTAGGCATCCTTTCCTGTGGTCTCGTCGCTGGCTGAGAGATTGACGATCAAAGTGGCTCCTGCCATGGCATGGAAAATACTGGGCGGATTCGGTGCCCACAAGTCTTCGCAGATTTCTGCTGCCACACAGAGTCCCGGTACTTCCGCACAGTGGAACAGCAGATTCTGTCCAAAGGGAACTTTCTCCCCCTGCCAGTCCACATATCCGTCAAATGCCTGGCCAGGAACAAAGTATCTGGCCTCGTAAAATTCACCGTAATTGGGCAGATGGTGCTTGGGGACAAATCCCAGTATCCTGCCCTGGTTCAGCACTGCCGCCGCATTGTAGAGCTTGCCTTTATGCCTCAGGGGAAGTCCGATGAAGATCAGACCGTCCACATCCTGAAGCTCTCTCTGGATTGTCTTCAGCTCCTCCTCTGCCCTGTGTAAAAGAGCTCCCTGCCAAAACAGGTCCTGGCAGGTATATCCTGTCAGACAAAGCTCCGGGAACACCAGGATCTTTGCCCCGTTCCCGGCCATTTCCCTGGCCTTCTCCACAATTTCCTGTCTGTTGTGTGCACAGTCTGCTACCAGTATATCCGGTGTTGCGGCCGCCACTTTGATAAAACCATCTCTCATATTGTACCTGACCTTTCTTTACCCTCTTTTGCAGCGTTTTAATATATTTTTCAGCTCTTCCACAGAGAATGTGTAATTTCTGTTGCAGAAGTGACAGTTCATCTCTATCTCTTTCCCCTCATCGATCATTTCCTGCAGCTCTTTTCTGCCTACGCTGATCAATGCTTTTTCCACCCGGTCTTTATCGCAGTTGCAGTAAAATTGTGTGGGAATCGTCTCATTAATCTCTATATCAAAGCCTTTCAGCAGGGTATTCAGCAGGGATTCCGGTGTATGGCCTTCCTCCAGCATGGTTGTGACGGAGGTTACATCCTTCAGATTTTCTTCCAGCTGACTGATGACCGATTCCTCTGTAAAGGGCATAAGCTGGATGATAAAGCCGCCGGCCTGTTTTACCGTGTTATCCTTTTCCATGAGGACACCAAGGCCTACGGATGAGGGAACCTGTTCGCTGGTAGCGAAATAATAGGTCAGATCCTCGGCGATCTCACTGGTCTGCAGCACGGTCTGGCCTACATACGGCTCCTTCAGACCCATATCTTTGATCACATTCATGAAGCCCACACCTACGGCTCCTGCCACGTCCAGCTTTCCCTTGTCATTTGCATGGAGGATGACATTTGGATTGCCCACATAGCCTTTCACATTGCCTTTGGAATCTGCGGTCACGGTGATGCCCTCCAGAGGACCTCCTGCCTTGACCTGCAGGGTCAGTAAATCTTTTTCGCCCTTCATCATGACGCCCATCATGCTTCCTGCGGTGAGGAGGCGTCCCAGGGCTGCTGTTGCCACCGGGCTTGTATTGTGCGCTGCTCGGGCGTGCTCTGTCAAATCTCTTGTGGTTGCAGCAAAAGCGCGGATCTGGCTGTTTGCTGCGGTTGCTCTTACTATATAGTCTGCCATGTTTTTTCTCCTTTTATTATAATAACTCAGGCGAATCTTTGCCGGTACTGCCTGTAGTAATCGCTTTTATTTTCCGTTTTCCTGTGCAAGGATGTAGACGCGCTCACTGTCTTCCTTTACCGGGTCATGGGTGAATGCGTCGTAAGCGGCGAGGAATTTCATGCCGGATGCCTCTATGAGCTGTCTGATCTCCTCCAGGGTGTAGGCTTTCTGGTAGTGGACTTCCTCGTATTTGCGGTAGAGGATCTCCCCGCCGTGTTCTTCCGGAATGAAGAGAGAGAGGTCGTATTCGTTGATGTTCTCCTCCTCGTCAAAATAGTTGTCCCAGATAAAACTGGCGTCCTCCCGGTCCTCCGCTATGGTCTGTTCGCCCAGTATCTCTCTGTATTTGTAGAAAGTGTTCAGGTCAAATATGAAAATGCCCTTAGGGTCCAGGTAGTTGTTGACCAGACGGAATACCTCCAGGAGGTCTTCCTTTTCTGTGATGTAGTTCATGCTGTCGCAGATGGAGACTACTGCCCGCACAGTGCCGTAGAGCTCGAATTCGCGCATGTCCTGCAGAAGGTAGAGGATGTCCTGGCCGTCCTCCGCTTTTTTCTCCATGGCGATCTCCAGCATATCCGGGGAGTTGTCAATGGCTATCATGTCGTAGCCGGAAGATGACAGGATCCTGGTGGCATTGCCGGTGCCGCAGCCTAATTCCAGGATCAGGCCGTCTTCTATGTTATATTCTTTCAAAAGCCCGGTGAGATATGCGCACCATTCTTCATAGGGGATGTTGTCCATGAAGAGGTCGTATACGCGGGCGAAGTTTTCGTAGGAACTCATGAGGGGCCTCCGTGGGGGTTTTTCTTTTTTATACTATCACGAAAAGGGGGGTGGTGCAAGAGGGACGGGGAATCCGGTGCGGCGTCGGCGAGGGAGGGCTGTATCCCGGGGGCGAAGCGTTCCGCTGTCCGGAAGCTAACCTGCTCCCAGTCACTAAATTCGTCGGCAATGGCCTCCTCATTAAGTGTCTGGGGCAGGTGGATCTTCCGAACGCTCCACTAAGACATCGCCCCCGGGATACAGCCCTCCCTCGCCGACGACGCACCGGATTCCCCTGGGTATTGGATGGCCGCAGGGTTGTGGAAAGGAAAAGAAAAAATCCCTCTCCTGCTTGTTATAGGGATAAGCGGGAGAGGGTTTGTATTTGTATTTAGTTTTTTGTTATGGTAAGAGGGTGAATTGGGTTTGGTTGGTGGTGGTGCTGTCGGTGCCTATGTAGAGGTCGAAGGTGCCGGGTTCGCTTTCCGGGAGGGAGTGTTGGGTGAGGAAGCGGAGGTCCTGGTCGGTGATGTGGAAGGTTACTTTTTGGGATTCACCGGGGTGGAGGTGGATCTTGCGGAAGTGTTTCAGCTCTTTGACAGGGCGGACGACGGTGGCGGCTCTGTCGTGGATGTAGAGCTGGATGACCTCGGTTCCGGAAAGGGGACCTTCGTTTTTAATGGTTACGGATGCCTGGATGGTTTCGGTTTTGGTCATTGCGGGCTTGTCCAGCTCTATGGGGGAGATGGAGAAGGTGGTGTAGCTCAGGCCGTAGCCGAAAGGATATAAGGGGGCATTGGGGATGTCCAGGTATTTGGAGCGGAAGCGGTCTTTGTCTGCTCCGGTATAGGGGCGGCCGGTGGAGTATTCGTTGTAATGGACCGGGACCTGGCCGACGCTGTAGGGGAAACTCATGGGGAGTTTGCCGCTGGGGTTAAAGGCGCCTGTGAGAACATCCATGACCGCGTGGGCACCTTCTGTGCCCGGCATCCATACCTGGAGGATGGCTTTTGCTTTACCGGAAAGTTCTCGGATGTCCAGGGGTCTTCCGGAGAAGAGGATGACGGCAATGTTCTGGTTGACCTCGTAAATTTTGTTGAAGAGGGTCTGCTGGATCTCGGGGATCTGTATGTTTGCATTGCTGGTGGCCTCGCCGGACTGGACGTAGTGCTCGCCTAAAGGCATGATGACCAGGTCTGCTTTTTTTGCGGCTTCTATGGCTTCTGCGAGCATTTTCTGCTGCTGCTCCGGGGAAATGGATTCCTCCGTCTGCTCTGTGAAGCCTTCCAGACGGATGTCATTTCCAAGGAGCGGACTGCCGGGATGGAAGGATACTTCTGTGCTGTCAAGGGATTCCAGGGCGGCTTCCCGGAGGGTCAGGGTGTCTTCCGGGCGGCCGATGAAGGACCAGGAGCCTGACATGCTGCGGTTATCTGTGTAGGGGCCTATGAATGCAATGTGCTTTCCTTTTTTCAGGGGAAGGACAGACTCGTTTTTCAGGAGGACGAAGGACTTGCAGGCGGCCTCTCTGGCAAGAGCTTTGTGTTCCTTACATAGGATGATTTCTTTTTCTTTGGACTCGTCTGCGTCTTTGTATGGGTTCTCAAAGAGGCCCAGTTTGTTTTTCAGCTCCAGAATGCGGAGAACTGCTTCATCCACCAGTTGTTCATCGAGGATGCCCTCCTCTATGAGCGCTGTCAGATGTTCGGAGTAGATGCCGGTCATCATATCAATGTCAACACCGGCTTCGGCGGCTCTGATGGCTGCTTCTTTTCTGTCTTCACAGTATCCGTGGTAGATGATCTCCTCGATAGCGGCCCAGTCGGATATGAGGACTCCGTCAAAACCCATCTCCTCTCTCAGGATATGACGCATGAGCCATTTATTGCCGGTTGCAGGGACTCCGTTTATGGTGTTGAAGGAGGTCATGACCAGGGCTGCACCTGCGTCAATGCCGGCTTTGTAGGAGGGAAGGTAAAATTCGCGCAGGGTATGTTCTGAAAGCTCCACAGTGTTATAGTCACGGCCTGCCGTGGGGGCGCCGTATCCCGCAAAATGTTTTACACAGGCAGCTATGTTGTAAGGCTCTTTCAGGTCCTCCCCCTGAAAGCCCCGGACCATGGCCTCGGAGAAGAGGCAGTTCAGATAGGTATCCTCCCCGGTGGATTCCATGACTCTGCCCCAGCGGGCATCACGGACCAGGTCCACCATAGGCGCAAATGTCACGTGAAGGCCGCTGACAGCAGCTTCTTTGGCTGCTGCGGCAGCTAACTTTTCAGACAGCTCCGGCTCAAAAGTGGCGCCCTGCCCCAGGGGAATGGGGAATATGGTGCGGAAGCCGTTGATGATGTCAAGCATAAAGAGCAGCGGAATCTTGTGAGGATGTTTTTCCATATAGTTTTTCTGGATCTCTTTTATTTTTGACGCGCCAAGGGCACCTAAAACAGAACCGGCCTGGGATATATTCTCCTCTGTGAAGCCGTTTTCCTTCATAGGGCCTGTGATAACTGTGTCGTCCATGTAAAAATTGCCGGCCACCTGGAGCATCTGGTTAACCTTTTCCTGCAGGGACATGTCTTTTAAAAGTTCTGTTAACTGTTGTTTTGTCATGATCTTTCCTCTCTGTTTTACTGGTTTATTTTGAATTTTCTGCGGTATTCCAGGGGCGAGAATCCTGTGTTCTCCCGGAACATTTTTGTGAAATAGGAGAAATTGCTGTAACCCACATAGATGGATACGGTATTGATGGGCAGACTGCTCCGGGTCAGCATATTTTTTGCCTCCTCCACCCGTTTCTGCATCAGATAGGCACTGATGGAAATACCGGCCTCTTTTTTGAAGATTCTGGACATATAATCTACATTCAGATACACAAGCTCTGCCAGAGTCTCCCTTCTGATGTCCTGCTGGTAATGTGTGTCGATGTATTCTTTTAGCTGGTCTGCCACAGATTCACTTTTGTTGATATATTTCGTATATTCCACGGCAGCAGTCACCAGATGGGAGGCAAACTGCATGGCGCCGTCCACACTCTCCAGGGCCTCCTGGTAATACTGTTCGTTCTCACTTCCGGCAAACAGCAGATGGGCCTTGATCTCCCTTGCGGCAAGCCAGGAATACGTTATCTGGGTAATGTCCATGCGGAAGCTTTTCAAAATGTCACGCGTGATCAGTTCACGCTCCGCAAGCTCTGTGAGATACTGCCGCATGCTGTTAATCAGAGCTTCCGGTTTCTGCTCGCCGAGAAGAGTCTCCCACACCGTGCGCTGTTTATTCTGATAGGCAATGCAGGGCTGCCGGAAATCGGACAGATACAGGACTTTATCCCACACGGTCAGACTGTTGTCCCGCATCTCCTGTAGTTGGGCAAGGCAGTCCGCCAGATCACCGATCCCGGTGCTGCTGCCGGCTCCGCACCAGATATCCATCTGCATGCGCTCCCTCAGCAGATTCCGGAAGGAGGAAAATACGCCTTCCTCACTGAGCCGCTCCAGGTTCCCTGCAGTGCCCCGGCATATGACCGTATAGCTGTCTTTCCGGCAGGGCAGGACAGTTTCCACAGCCACCTGATATTCCTCAGCCAATTCCCCCAGAATATTTTTTATGATAAATAAAAGAATGTTTTCATCCCAGTGCTCTCTTTTTTCTCTTCCCCCTCTGCCGGACAGGTGCAGGAGCACAGCCAGAAATCTGTCCTCCGGTTTATGATCCAGATGTCTTTTGCTGATTTCCTCCTCTATGGCGGATTGTTTTATCCTGCCGGTGAGCAGCTCAGACCAGAAGTTTTTCAGAAGGATTTCCCTGTTCTGCTCCCAGATTCTGCTCTCCTGACGATAAGCCTCGTAATTTAGCGCAGCCTTTACCCTGTCAGACGCTTTCTGAATGGCAGCGGTGAGTTTTTCAAAGTCTATGGGCTTCAGCAGATAATCCACACTGTCCAGGGCAATGGCACGGCGCGCAAAATCAAACTCTGCATAGCTGGTAAGAAATATAGCCTGTACCTCATACGCTTCTTTGCGCACCCATTCCATAAAATCAAAGCCGCTGCCTTTCGGCATGACAATATCACTCACGATCACATGGATAGGCATAAGTCCCATGACCGTCTGTGCCTGCTGCATGGAGGATGCCGTATAAATCTGCCCTATATTCAGCAGTTCCCAATCTACATTTTTCTTGATACTCTCTATCACATATTCCTCATCGTCCACCAATAACAGATTCATAAGTACCTCCCTGAACGGTTTTGTCTGCCTCCTTCTTCCCATGCTCCCGGAACGGGATATGGATATCCACTATGGCACCCTGCAGGGGACTGTTGTCAAAATTGATTTCCCCCTGTCCGCCGTAGTAGTAATGAAAACGCTTCAGGCAGTTTTCAATCCCCACATGACTGCCGTTCTCGCTGATTCCCTTCCCCTGCCTAAGCCTTTCCAAAACATGCTTGGGAAATCCCTTTCCGGTGTCAGAGATATACAGATTGATATATTTCCCATCTTCCCTGTCCTCCGGAAATGCTGTAACTGAGATCAATATCTTCTCTTCCAGTGTCAGTGCATGCTTCGCCGCGTTCTCCACAAAGACCTGCAGCATGAAGGGAAATATCTCCCCGTTTTCGACCTCCTCATCGATCTCAATATAGTATTCAAAGCTGTCCGGATAGCGCAGAAGCAGTATTTTCAGATAGTCTTCGCAGTGCGCTGTCTCTGCCTTGACAGGCACCAGACCACTGGTGCTGCGAAATACATACTGGAGATAATCTGAGGTAGTCTTTGTCATCTTCTGCGCATTGCCGTACTGCTTGAAATCAATCATGCTGTATATAAAATTCAGACAGTTCAGATAAAAATGAGGGCGTATCTGCAGCTTCAGATAATCCATCTCTATCTTCTGCTTCTCTAATTCCTGCTCATACAGGGTAATCTTCAGGCGTCGGATCTGATGTATCATTCTTTTAAACTTGCCGTCAATCTGCTCCAGCTCCATCAGGTTGTTTTCCGTGATGTGGAAGGTATAATCATCGTCATCGTATTTTGTCAGATTATCCGTAAATTCCCTCACCGGCTCCAGCAGATACTTTTTCAGGTATAAAAGGATCGCGGCTCCGGCCAGGACCAGTGCTGCTGCCAGGACTAAAAGGAATCCCAGACTGCCCATCATGACGCCCAGTATCTTGTCCCCTGATATCTTCATCTGAATGGTAAAGGGTGCCTGTTTCAGATTTTTGCTGAGTGAGTATCCGCTGTTTGCCTCCCTAAAATCCAGCTCCTGTTCTATGCCTTTGCTGGTGATCTGACCCGCCACCCGGTTCCTGGCATCCACCAGGCGCACATATCCGTCATCGCCTACGATGGTGTCAGTGAAAGGCTCCAGAATACTTTTTACATTCACAAAACAACCCATGTAAACATCCTGGTTCTGGGCTATTTTACAGATATAGTTTTCCTCGCCGCAGTCCATTTGGTTCCACTTTTTCTTGACCGAGTAGGAAGTGTCTGCAATGAGCCCCAGCTGGTTTCTCACTGCGTCTTCCAGGTCTTTATCAATATCATATCCCACCCCTGTCATAGTGAGCATGGTAAACATATCATTTTTCTTCAAATACAGGAAAAAGTGGTATTCTGTGCCATACTCCCACGCATAGGAGAGACAGATTCTCCGCAGGTTACTGACTGCATTATTTATTTTTACGGGGTCACCGGAATGCTCCATGATCTCAATATAGTCCCCCAATACAGAATACCCCTGATTCTTCTCCATGATATTGGAAAACAGGCTCCGGCTGATCCGCAGGAAACGGTTGTCCAATTCATCGGTATAGAGCTTTGACATTTCGTCCATCTCCTGTATGGCCTGCTTTCTGGTTCTTTCAAGCAGCATGGCGCTGACGCCCACGTACACAGCCAGCACCACCATGAGAATAATAAGGATGGCCTTCATCTGCTGGGCCATATTTTTTTGTTTTCTGTATTTCGGAACTTTCCTCATGCGTTTTTTATCCTTTCACTGCCCCCAGAGTGATTCCCTCCGAGAAATATTTTTGAAGGAATGGATACACAATAAACAGCGGCAGCATGGCTATGAACGCAATGGCCATTCGGATGGATGTGGTGGGAAGCTTGGCGACCTCCGCGCCGATATTCCCCACAACTTTGCCGCTTGCCAGGTATTGGATATCCGTGATCATCTGGTTCAGAAGGTTCTGTATGCCGAACAGCTTCTGTCCCTGGTTTCCTGATAAATAGTATAAACCATTGGTCCAGTCGTTCCAATAGGCAAGTCCGGAAAAGAGTCCCATGGTCACAAGAATCGGCTTGCCCAGAGGCAGCACCACACTGGTAAATATCTTCATATGCCCTGCCCCGTCTATCTTGGCAGCTTCAAACAGGGCATCCGGTATGCTTGTAATGAAATAACTCCGTATCATCAGCACATTGTTGGCGCTCAGAAGAAGGTTGGGAAGAAGAAGCGCAAAAATCGTATTTTTAATATGCAGGTAATTCACATACATCAGATATGTAGGTACCAGGCCGCCATTGAAAAGCATGGTGAAAAATACGAAAAAGGTCAGTGCCCTTCTGTGGGGAAGGGTCTTAATGGTCAGCGGGTATGCCATCAGCGCTGACAGACTGATATTCAGTATAGTGCCCACGACCGTCACAAATATGGTGATCCCATACGCGCGCAGTATTTTTTCTCCCTGCTTGATAATATACTGGTAAGCGTAAAGACTTAATTTCTCAGGAAAAAATGAGTAGCCGTTGCGAATCAGTGTATTTTCATCTGTGACGGAAGAAATGAACACCAGTACAAAAGGCAGTATAATGACCAATGTCATAAGAATCAGAATTATATTGATGAAAAACTGATACCGTTTTTCTTTTGCAGAATTTTTCATTTCTCTCCTCCTAAAACAATGCCTGTTCTTTATCTACTTTTCTCACGACCCAATTGCTCAGCATAACAATGGCAAATCCCACAATGGACTGGTACACGCCTGCCGCGGATGACATACTGATATTTCCCCGCTCAATGAGCGCTCTGTACACATAGGTGTCGATCACATTGGTCGTCGGAAAGAGAACCCCGGAATTCATAGGCACCTGATAAAACAGGCCGAAATCCGAATAGAAAATACGTCCGATATTTAACAGAAGCAGAGTGATAATGGTGGGTACCAGACTTGGCAGGGTGATCTTTGTGATCTGCTGCCATTTTGTTGCACCGTCCAGGCTGGCTGCCTCATAGTAGGACGGGTCAATGCCGATAATAGAGGCAATATAGATCAGGCATCCGTACCCAACGCCCTTCCAGCAGTTAGCAAATACCAGGATAAACGGCCAGTATTTAGGCTGCTGATACCACTGCACCGGTTCTTTTCCCAGGGCGCTTAAAATGGTGTTGTTTATCAAGCCGTTCTCGGAACTGAGCAGTGCATAAACAATGTAGCTCAGTATTACCATGGACATGAGGAAAGGCAGCAAAATGGCGCTCTGGTAGAGCTTTTTCATTTTATTGTTCCGCACTTCACAGATCAATATGGCTACCGCAATACCTACTATCATATTTACGGCAATGAAGGCCACATTATAAAGCAGTGTATTTCTGGTAATGATCCAGGCATCCTTTGACTGGAATAAAAACTTGAAGTTATCCAGTCCGCACCAGGGACTTGCAAATATGCCTTTTGCAAAATTCAGCTTTTTAAAGGCAATCACAATTCCACCCATGGGAATATAGTTGTTGATCAGCAGGTACAAAAGTCCCGGCAGCATCATCAGGTATAGGGGCCAGTGTTGCTTGTAGACACTGAGCCTGGATTTTTTCTTCATATTTCTCCTCCTCTGTCTTATGAATGGTTTCTTTCCGGCAAAAAGGCTGCCGCGCTAAGAGCTTTTTCTGTTTCCTAGAGCGACAGCCTGCTGTCAAAAATGATCCTGTCTATTTATTGTTGACGGGCAGAGAATAAACAGTAACTATTTATTCTCTTCCAGCCATTTGTCAAACTGTTCCTGTTTTGCCTGGATGATCTCGTCAATTCCGGCTGCCTGAAGAGCATCCAAAAACTCCGGCAGATACGTTTCAGGGTCAGCAGAACCGCTGTTCAGTGAACCGGTATACTGTTTTACAACATTGGCCAGCGCCGCTACCTGACTCTCATACTGGGTGTTGTCAAAGCAGAAGCCGACTGCCTTTGACTCTTTTGCGGAATCGTTGAATTCCTCCATCTTCTCCCAAAGCTGCGGGTCAGAGCCTGTCCACTTATGTGCGATGAACTGGTTCGGCAGCTCCCAGCCCAGATTCAGGCTGTATCCCACATTGTCGGCGGTGATGCCTTCCGGGTAGTTGATGATGCCGTTCTCCTCATCCTCTATGACATAATCCACACCTTCCTCACCCCAGTTCAGCAGATTCATGATCTCAGGGCTTCCATAGATGTAATCCAGAGTTTCCATGGTCTTTTCCGGGTTCTCTGAGTTCTGTGCAATGGAATAGATAATACCGTTGTAGGTCTGGCAGTTTTTGATCGGATAGTCCCTGAACGGAACAATCTCAAAATCATATCCGGTTGAGCTTTTGAATTCCACAGGAGTTCCCGGATGATAGGCAAAAAACAGAGAAAACAGATTGCCTGCCTTGCAGACGGTACGCCAATTTTCTGTATCTGTTCCGGCGTCCTTGCTGATATATCCCTTCTGATACCAGTCATAGAGCATCGTGGTGGTATCCTTATACCAATCACTGGCGAAGAAATTGGTGATGGTGGTGTCATTTTCCTGATCCATGAGTACGCCCAGATAGTTGGCATCTGACAAGGGGTCCCCTCCGAACAGCCTTGTCAGCGGCGTATCCCCCTCATTGATGGAAAACAGCATGGTCATGTCCGGCTCCCCTGCTTTGACTGTCTCAAAAACAGATTCCATATCTTTTGGTTCTTTGATGGCGGATGTATCTATACCGTACTTCTCCACCAGGTCTTTTCTCATGAAGACAGCAGGGATACTTCCTCTTTCGATCTGGTTTGGTACGCCGTACAGAAAACCATCCACTGTATTGCTGTTCAGTACATCTTCGCCGTAAATTTCCTTCAGGTTCTTACCGTATTTGTCCACCAGTTCTGACATATCCATGATCTGTCCGCTGTGCATGTACTGGATAGCATTTGTGGCATTTGTATAAAAGCAGTCGATTTTTTCATCTCCTGCCAGCATGAGCTGGAGCTGCTGCGCGGCGCTGGCCCAGGGAAGCACCACAATGTCCAGATTGGCATTCACTTCCTTTTCCAGAATCTCATTGATCTTTTCCTCGATCCGCTCTTCGTCGGCGGGCTGGCTTCCCTGCAGTACCATGGTCACGGTATAAGGTTCCTTTCCGCCTTCCCCTGATGCTGTCTCCTTGCCCTCACTGCCGCTTCCGCCGCAGGCTGCCAGTGACAATACCATGGCTGCTGTGAGTATGGCAGCTGCTATCTTTTTCTTCATGTGATTTCCTCCTTCATTTCTGTTCCTTTGATACGTCTATCTTATTCTTTTCCCTGTTTCTTTTCTATAACTGGTCTGACTTAAAAATATCACTCATTTGACTCCTCCGCGCGTCCGAGGACATAAAAAAGCCTGTATACCCCATTTGTGTCACATGGTATACAGGCTTTTTCCTGTTTCAGTCCACACCCGTACTTTCACGGAGTGCGGCATAGCTTATATTGCTGTAACTGTTCAGTCAGGTCTGCGCATTTACTGCGCTGACCGTGCAAAAGAGTAGTGGCGGCAGGTATTCGCCCCATCGCGAAGCGATTTTTAATGGGCGAATACCCGTAACGATTCAGCTGGCTGAATCGTTACATATTGCTAAATAAACTGATTTACATTTTCATCATAGGCGTAATCAATGGCGCCCAGCTTTTTCTCCAGTTCTTTTCTGTCAAGCTGCAGATCTTCGCACATGTCATCCAGAGAGGAATAGAAATCCCTCAGCTTCATGTTTGCAAAGCTTAAAAGCATCACCGGATCTTTTGGTATCATAATCTCTCTCACCTCTTATGCCCTGCGGGCTGTAAGTTCACCATTTTCCACATCAATGACAATGGTGTCCTCTGTTCCCACATTGCCGGAGAGAATGAGTTTTGCAGTCAGTGTCTCCACGTATTTCTGCAGGTAACGTTTCAGAGGACGCGCACCATAGATGGGGTCGTATCCGCCCTCAATAATATAATCTTTTGCGGCATCTGTCAAGCGTAAAGACAGCTCCTGGTCTTTCAGCCTGCGGTTCAGATCCTCCACAAGCAGGTCCACAATACCGCCGATGTTCTCCTTGGTAAGCGGCTTAAACATGATGATCTCATCCAGACGGTTTAGGAATTCCGGACGGAAATGTGCCCGCAGATCCCTGTCAACCATATCTCTGGCTTCCTGGCTGATCTCCCCGTTTGGCTCAATGCCGTCCAGCAGATAGGTGGAGCCCAGATTGGATGTCATGATCAGGATGGTATTCTTAAAGTCAACGGTACGTCCCTGGGAATCTGTGATACGGCCGTCATCCAGCACCTGAAGCAGGACGTTGAAGACATCCGGGTGTGCCTTTTCAATTTCATCAAACAGAACTACGGAGTAAGGTTTCCTTCTGACAGCCTCTGTGAGCTGTCCGCCCTCCTCGTATCCCACATATCCCGGAGGCGCTCCGATCAGACGTGACACGGAATATTTCTCCATGTACTCACTCATATCAATACGCACCATGTTCTGTTCGTCATCAAACAGGGTAGCTGCCAGTGTCTTGGCAAGCTCTGTCTTACCGACACCGGTTGGCCCCAGGAAAAGGAAGGAACCGATTGGTTTTGTGGGGTCCTTGATGCCGGCTTTGGAGCGGATAATGGCATCTGTTACTTTCTGGACACCCTCATCCTGACCGATGACACGCTTGTGCAGTTCATCCTCCAGGCCCAGGATCTTTGTCTTTTCCCCTTCTGTCAGCTTGGCAACAGGGATTCCTGTCCAGCGGGAGATGATTCTGGCGATCTCCTCATCTGTGACACTCTCGTGTACCAGGGATAGATCCTGACTCTTTACTTTTTCCTCTTCCACCTCTAATTGTTTCTGAAGTTTCGGAAGTTCGCCGTACTGCAGCCTTGCCGCTTCATTCAGGTCATAATTTCTCTGAGCAACCTGAATCTGTTTATTCATATCTTCTATCTGCTCGCGCAGTTTGGAAAGCTTTTCCACGGACGCTTTTTCATTGTCCCACTGGGCTTTCTTACCGTTAAATTCGTCGCGCAGCTCTGCCATATCTTTCTGCAGATCCACCAGACGGTCCTGACTGAGACGGTCGTTTTCTTTTTTCAGAGCCGCCTCCTCAATCTCCATCTGCATGATCCTTCTGCGCAGGTCATCCAGTTCTGTCGGCATGGAATCCAGCTCTGTCTTGATAAGCGCACATGCCTCATCCACCAGGTCAATGGCCTTATCCGGCAGGAACCTGTCGGAAATATAACGGTTCGATAAGGTAGCTGCCGCTACCAGGGCACCGTCTGTGATCTTGACGCCATGGAAGACTTCATACCGCTCTTTCAGACCTCTCAGAATAGAGATGGTATCCTCAACTGTCGGCTCATCCACCATAACGGGCTGGAACCGGCGTTCAAGTGCCGCGTCTTTTTCAATATACTGACGGTACTCATCCAGAGTGGTGGCACCTATACAGTGCAGTTCACCTCTGGCCAGCATGGGTTTCAGCATATTGCCTGCATCCATGGCGCCCTCTGTCTTGCCTGCACCTACGATCAGATGAAGCTCGTCGATGAACAGTATGATCTGTCCCTCACTTTTTCTGACTTCCTCCAGTACGGCTTTCAGACGCTCCTCAAATTCACCTCTGTACTTGGCACCTGCTACCAGCGCGCCCATATCCAGTGCGAAAATCTTCTTATCTTTTAACCCTTCCGGCACATCCCCCTGAACGATTCGCTGCGCCAGGCCCTCCACAGCGGCAGTTTTACCCACGCCGGGTTCACCGATCAATACAGGGTTATTTTTTGTTTTCCTGGACAGGATCCGAATGACATTACGAATCTCTGCATCCCTGCCGATCACCGGGTCAAGCTTCTGCTCCCTGGCTTTTTCCACCAGGTCCTGGCCGTATTTGTTCAGTGTGTCATACGTGGCCTCCGGATTGTCGGTAGTCACCCGCTGGTTGCCCCGCACAGTGCTCAAAGCCTGCAGGAAACGTTCTTTTGTAATCCCATACTCCTGCCAGATTTTTTTCATGGACGGGCTGGGGTTGTTGACCAGTGCCAGAAACAGATGCTCCACAGAGACGTATTCGTCTCCCATGGCTTTTGCCTCATCCTCAGCGCTCACCAGGGCTTTGTTCAGATACTGCCCGATATACGGCTGACCGCCGGATACTTTGGTCCGGGCATTCAGTGCCCGCTCCACATTGTTCAGAAAGTGTTCTTTCTGAATTTCCATTTTTTCAATCAGTTTCAGGATCAAGCTGTCCTCCTGATGTAAAAGATTGTATAGTAAATGCTCCTGTTCGACCTCCTGATTGCCGAACTCATAAGCTGTCTTTTCCAAGTCCTGAACTGCCTGAAGTGATTTCTGTGTAAATTTGCTGATGTTCATAAAATCCCTCCATTCCGAGATTTGAGTTCTTTGTTATTTGTTCTAGTGCTAATATAACACTGTTTGTTAGCACTGTCAAGAGGTGAGTGCTAATTTATTGAATTTAATTTTCTGCACCTTTCCTTCCATCTGGCACAGCATCATGGAACTCATAGCCACCCCCAAGATTTTTGTAAACAAGCTGTTATAATGCTTACTCAAGAGCTTTCCAATAACCGGTCTTTTTAGAACCAACTCTTTCCACATATCCATTTTCTTTTAAAAATGTCAAATTATTTTCTACTGCCGTTTCACTAATCCCCAGTATTTGATGCAATTCCCTGGCAGTAATGTTCGGATTATCTCTTATTTCTGTTATGATTCTTTCTCTTCTTGCATTTAATCCTTTTTTATTCCCAACTTTTTTCCCAACCTTATTCCCGTATTTTTTTATTCGCTGAAACGGGATTGTAACAACAATCGAGTTTTCTCTAAAGGTAAATGCTTCCTTCCCATATGTTTCAATAATCTTAGGCACACCACGACCTGATTTTTCACTAATATGAAGCTGAAGAAAGATTTCTGACAGCTTTTCATTTACAGGGATTGATTCTCCCAGGAAAAAGCCTTCCAAAGTCTGCGCCGGTGCCAGTGTTCCTCTTGATAAAATTTCTATTCTATCTGAAAATACAGAAATCATTGGCTCGTTTCCGCTTATCCACAGATTATGCAAAATAGCATTTATGATTGCTTCTCTAAACGCTTTGTTATCGAACAATGGTATTTCCGTACGTTCCACCACACGCTCGCTCTCATCTGTCTGAATCAAATTTAATACATCCGCATATCTTAAAACCTCATCCAAACTGTAGAGCAGACAATTATTTCCAAATTCTCTTACAGAAAATAAATTGGAGCCTTTTGTCTCTCCTTCAAAAATTGATACTCTTAATGGAAAATGTGAATTATCCGAAAGCAACTGTGCCAACAGGTTATATTCTCCATCTTTATTTCTTAATCCGAGATTTTTTTCAAAGGTTTTCTTATTTAGTACAATCCCTTTTGAACCATAATATCCAAATAATTTTGAAAATGTCAGTTCCTGATATTTCGCCGGTAATGTTTCAATGGTCTCCACTCTTCCGTCCAAAATTTTGAACAATTGGATTTCCCGTTTCGGATAATCTTTCAAATTTGCTTTAGAAGAACCAATACGAATATATCGCTTTTCTTTAAAAGCTGTCGGGATTTCCTGTGCTGCAGGAATCACTAAAACAACAACCCTCTTGTCATTTATAGTTGCTTCCTCAAACGAAAAATTGACGCTTGGAGACAGATTCCTTGCCAAAAAATTTTGGTATGGCTCTTTGTTATGGTCGCAATACTGATTAAATGTTGTACCAACAATTTCATGTGTCTTATCATTAACACCCCACACAAAATATGCCTGAGCCTTATAATGAAATGCTGCTGCATTTGACAAAGCTGATATATATTCCCCCAAGCCTTCCGGCTGAAACCAATTTTCTTTAAATTCAAACCATTCCTGTTCATTGTTATACGCACATAAATCTAAAACCAATTTTTCGACATTCATAAACCATCATCCTTTTCCCAACTTTTATTCCCAACTTTTGTATTATAGCACATTGGGATTAAAGTTGGGAATATTTTGTGCATTTTTCAAAAAATTATTCTTAAAAACTATGAAATTATCACAGCCAAATAGGAATCTATTCTCTCTGCCCCTGCTGTCAAACTCCCGCGTAAATGCGTGGGGAAAGCACTCTGTCATACGGAACAGTGGTCATCACGCAACAAACATCCTTATGGCGAGAAAATGGCTGACCAGCGGATAAGCGAGCTCCTTAACCGCATGAATGGCTCGAAACAGCATCTCCATATCAAATAGCATAGTTGATTTTCTGCAGTCAGTTTTTATCTATATGAAATATTATCTTTATTTGGAAATCATCGAAATATATGGTATGCTTAATTAAAAATACAAAAGAGAAACCAGGAGGTACACCATGAAAAAATTTATAGAGGAGTTCAAGTCATTTGCACTCCGCGGCAACGTTATGGACATGGCCGTCGGCGTCATAATCGGCGGCGCTTTTTCCGGGATTGTGACATCTCTGACGGACAATTTTATTAATCCCATTTTGAATTTTCTGACCGGACATGCAAAATATAATGCACAGGATATTGCCGGATTTGCCTCAGCTTTTGTATCTGCTGTTATTAATTTTCTGATCATGGCATTGATTTTATTCTGTCTTATGAAGGGAATCAATAAATTTCTCTCTTTTGGGCAGAAAAAAGAAGAGCCGGCAGCCCCGGCAACAAAGGTATGTCCTTTCTGTAAAAGTGAAATTGCAGTTGATGCTGTGCGGTGCCCTCACTGCACATCTGAACTTTCAAAATAGCAAAGCATGGTTATGGGCCGGCACATGCATGCCATACTTTTTCACAAACCCCATAAGCCTGCGCATATTCCAGGAGAAACACACCCGGATATAAAGCGGCCGGACACCACGCTTTCCTGAAACAGATCGACCACATTATACAAATCATAAACCGTCCATGAAAAATGCCATAAGCCCCTTACCGTTACACGCGGCAAGGGGCTTATGGCATTTTTTAAGTTCCATGTTAAAACACTATTCCTGTGTTTCCTCTTCCTCTGTATCATCCGGCAGTGAATTGTGTACTGCTGATACGCTCACAACAACGGCCTCCGGATCTGTCATCAGTTCAATATCCTTGTTCTGGCTGATCTCCAGATCCTTTACCCGGAGGGAATCACCGGCACGCATATTTCCCACATCAACGATTACTTTTTCCACCAGTGCTGCCGGAACCGCTTTATATGAAATTTCTTTTAAGATCTCCTGCAGAACTCCTTCTATCACATTTTCATGATTTAATAATACAACCTCAGCAACAGAATGTACTTTTTCATTGCTGATCAAAGCCTGAAAATCAATCTCCTCTACACACCGAGCCATAGCATTGTAATCGATTTCTTTAATCAGCGCATCATAGGTCTGTCCATCTATTTCCAGCATAACCTGTCCGCCTTTTCTTTCCGTCTTGAGGAGCTGCTCCACATCTCTTTTGGCTATCTTTAGCGGAATGGATCCCTGCAGTTCCCGTCCGAACAGGTTTCCTGTGACAAAACCTTCTCTTCTTAATCTCCTTGCTTTCACGTTCATGTTTCTTTTTTCAGCTTTTAAAGTATTCATTTATCTTTTCCTCCGAAAAACCTGATCGCTTAGCATGCCTCGTATGAGGTTGTTTTAAGTATTTCCTTTTGTTACAAGTTCATTATAGCACTACTGCCCAAAAAAGATTCACCAATATTTACAGTCATCAAATATGAATTTTGGTCATTATTAGTTCTCCGGTGTTTTCCAGTATTAAAATTCCAATTCCTTTTCTCTCCCTGGTTATATGCTGCTAAACAACTGCCAGAAGATCCATGTCACCTTGGCCACTTCACATTTTGCTGTCCTATAGAGAGACCCCTTAAAAGCCGTAAAAAACCAGGCAGAGCTACACACCCTGCCTGGTTTCCCGCAAATACTATTTCATCACTTCCTGATACGTGGTATGTCTTTCCAGAGCCTCCGTCATCTCCGCCAGACGGCTTACATCTCCGATCAAAATCACACCGCACAGTCTGTTATTCAGGAAATAGAATTTCTGATACTGCTTTTTCCCCATATCCTTAAACTCAACTGTTTTATAGATCAGATTTGGATTCTTACCATTATCACCTGCCGCGAAAAGCGCAGTCCCCATTCCATGGAAGTTCAGCGCAGCGGATACCGTCTCATATTCCAGATTGTCCCCTGCTGCATTGGCACCTGCAGTCTTGCCCTGTTCCACAGCCTGGCTCCACAGACCATAATTGATGCCTTGATACTGAGCACAGTCACCACACGCATAAATATCTTCTGCGCTGGTTTCCATCCTGGCATTGACCACAACAGAGCGGTCCACTTCAAGACCTGCCTCTTTTGCCACTGCGGTATTGGCCCTCACGCCGCAGGAAACCACCACCATATCAGCCGGGAGCACCTCGCCATCCTCCATACGGATTCCGGAGACAAAATCTTCTCCCTCCAAAGCCGCGATCTTAACGCCGGTACGGATTTCGATATCCTGCGCTTCACTTATCTTCTTCAAAAGCTCGGCTGCCGGTTCATCCAACTGGCGTCCCATGATCACAGGGGCAAGCTCCAACACTGTCACACGGCATTTTGCTTTCTTCAGTTCCCAGGCAGCCTCCAGGCCAAGCACACCGCCGCCGATCACTGCCACATTTTTCACCTGGGGAAGCACATCCGCAATCTTCTTCGTATCATCCAGCCTGCGGATTGCAAATACGTTCTTCTTCTCCACGCCCTTCATAGGCGGCACAAAACACTCTGCTCCAAGAGCATAGATAAGCTTCGTATATTTCAGCTTCATGCCGTCATCCAGAACCACCTCTTTGCTGTCCGTATCAATCCGCTCCACCCGGCGTCCCAAAATCTGGAATACTCTGTTCTCCTCATACCAGGAAGTCTCGTGCACAGCGATCTGACCGGCATCTAAATCTGCCATAATAGATTTTGTCAGCATGGGCCTGTTATAGGTACTGTAAATTTCATTGGAAATCATGGTAATAGACCCTGTCTTATCCCTCTGCCTGATAGCCTCCGCAGCACTGATACCTGCGGCACCATTTCCAAGAATAAGATAAAAATTCTTTGTGTCCCTGCTAAACTGATTTTCCTCTTCCTCAACAGGTACAAAATGCTCTTTTCCCACTCCGCATACCGGGCATATATCAATGGAGGAATCAAAAATAGCACCGCACACCAGACACTTCACCAGTCTGCTTCTGCCTGACTTCCTCTCATTTTCCTTATTCTGAAGGGTACAGCCGAAATTATAGCCAAAGTCATAGGCATCGATCAAGTCCGCCTCACTGGGTTTAAACCGCACGCGAAAGCCGTCCATCGTCTTCATCCGAAGCTGTTTCAGCCGCTCCATCACATGAGGCACGCCCTCACCGCTCCAGCCATAACTTCCGAACGCACTTGCCAGCTTCTTCCCATGAGTCACGGGATACATGGAAATCAGCAGATCCCAGACAGGCTTCAATGCCTCTCCCAAAATAGTCGGTGTGCCGAACAGGATACCATCTGCAAATCCCAGTTCCTCCAGCACCTTCTCCTGCTCTGCTTCCACCAGATCATAACTGCGCACAGCAATATCCCCGCTGTCCTCCACGCCTTTCGCAATCCGCTCTGCCAGCATTTTCGTATAACCGTAAGCACTCACATAAGGGATAATCACGGTTTTCGTGCTGTTTGGATTCACAACTGTACACCATTCCTCGTAAATGTCATACATCTGTTCAATCTTATCATCCAGCACCGGCCCGTGCCCGGTACAGATCATGGACACATCCAACTCCCTGACCCTTGCCAGCGCTTTCAGCATATACGGTTTAAACGGACCCAAAATACAGTCAAAATAATACTTTGTCGCCCGCATATATCCTTCCCTGTCTGTCACCCTGCTTGCCAGCACATCCGAAAATCCATAATGGGACCCAAAAGAATCACAAGTCACCAAAATCTGTTCTTCCTCAATATAAGTATACATGGTATCCGGCCAATGCAGATTCGGCACCACAAGGAACCGCAGAGTCTTGTCCCCAATTTTCATGGTCTCATTATCCTTCACCGCAATCCCGGTAAAATCACCATTTACGATCTCTTTCAGGAACCCAAGCGCACAGCCCGTAGCCACGATCTTCAGCCCCGGATTCAGCTTCAGCAGATTCTCAATACTTCCCGCATGGTCCGGTTCCGTATGACTCACAACAAGATAATCAATCTCATCAACTGCCGTTACCTCCTGCACCTTCTCCAAATACTCATCCCAGAATTTCACCTTAGCAGTCTCAAACAAAACCGTCTTATCCCCGGATTTCAGCACATAAGAGTTATATGTAGTGCCAAACTCTGTATACATTATAATATCAAACACCCGCAAATTTGAATCCACAATCCCAGTCCAATAAAAATTCTTTCTAAGCTCCAATGTTTTCAACTCTTATACCTTCTTTCTCTCTTTATTATCAGTTTTACCCCACAACCCCATTATATTCCAAAACCCTCAAAAAAGATATTCCCATTTTCCATTCCCCTCCCATACTCAAAATATACACCATTTTACTCCACATTAAAACCCCCTATTTTATATCTTTTATTATATCCTTTCTCTTTTATCCTTTCTTTTTTCTTTTCTTTTTTCTTTTCTTTTTCCTTTTCTCCTCCTCCCGCCCTATCATCCCCAGGGGAATCCAAAGCATCCGGGGCCGGCCGGTGTCTGTGTGGGGTGAGCGATGTTTAGTGGAGCGCCGGGGAGATCCACCTGCCCCAGACACTTAATGAGGAGGCCATTGCCGACGAATTTAGTGACTGGGAGCAGGTTAGCTTCCCGGCAAGCGCAACGCTTCGCTCACCCCACACAGACACCGGCCGGCCCCGGATGCTTTGGATTTCCCGCCCCCATGAAAGCCACCTCCCCACATAAACACCAAAAAAGGACCCATGCTCCCAAAAGCATGAGTCCCAAATATGTACTAAATAAAATCAATCTACAATACGTCTAACCGCAATATAAGGCCTATACAACGCATTACTGGAATATTTAATTCCACCCTGCGGATACGGTGCAGAGTTAGATGCATGTACAATACCGCCGTCACCTGTCAGAATGGCAACATGTCCGGAATAAACGATGATATCACCTGCACGTGACTGGGAATAAGAAATTCCGCGTCCGTCTCCCGCCTGTGAATCACTTGTTCTGGAAATGCTGTATCCAAAGTGAGCGAATACCTGCTGTGTAAATCCTGAACAGTCAATACCATTTGTCAGACTGTTGCCGCCATACACATACGGATTACCGATAAACTGGCTTGCGTAAGCAACAACCGCTTCTCCGGTAGCGCTGTATCCACCGCCGCCCTGTTCCTCTTCTTCCGGCTCATAGGAAGGAGTTTCCGGTTCCGGCACGTTCTCATTATTACCGCCTCCATTATTACTTGGAGTCTCCGGCACGTCCTCATTTTCCACATCGTCATTGTTATTATTATTGTTGTTATTATTGTTATTATTCTGAGGTTTCTGTGTGTTCTGCTGCTCCTGTCTCTGTGCAGCCGCCTCAGCTTCTTTTGCAGCTTTCTCTCTTGCCTTTTTCGCTTCTGCAGCCTGTCTTGCTTCTTCTTCCTGAATCTTCTGCAGCTCTGCATTCTGCTGTTCAATCAGACTTCTGTACTCATCTGCCTGTGCCTGAACATTTGCAATCTGTGTCTCATAATCAGAAGCAACTGCTTTTTTCTCTTCCAGTGCTGTCTCTAAATTAGCCTGCTGGTCTTCCTGAGCCTGTTTCATCTCTTCTAACTCAGCTTTTTCCTGCTCCAGCTGATTGCCCAAATCAGTTACCTGCTGAACAGTGTCTCTCAGCTTCTCCAGCTCGTCCCTGTCAAACTGATACATCTTCTCCGTGTATTCAGCTTTGCTGAGCAGGTCTGTAATGCTGTTGACTTCCAGAAGCATCTGCGCCCATGCGTCACTTCCGCCGTTCTCATACAGATACTGGATTCTTTTCTTCATTGCAGCATACTGCTCATCGCGGTCAGCCTCTGCTTCTGCTAAATCCTCTTTTGTTTCTACAATGGCGTTCTCTTTGTCAGAGATTTCACCCTTCAGTATGTCAATCTGTGCGATAACCTGAACCAGATTCTGATCCAGAGAATCAATCTCTCCAAGTAAATTGTTCTTTTTCTCTTCAAGCTCCGCTTCCTTGCTCTCTGTTGCGGACAGTTTGCTCTGTGTGTTTGCTTTTTCAGCCTGCACTTCGTCTTTTCTTGCAGCTGCCACCGGCATTACCTGTGCTGCGGTCAGTGCAAAAATAAGGCTGAGACAAAGGAATCTCTTTTTCATACTGCTATGTACCTCACTGTTGGTATTTAATATTTGCTATTCTCTAAGTAATATTTCCGAAATAATTTTCACTTCCCGCTTATGATATCACAGATTTATTACACTTGCAAGAGGAAATCCCCTAATTCTTTAAGTTTTTGTTACAAAAATAAATTTTATAGTAATATTTTATAAATTCCTTCCATATATTCCCTGCCCCATAGGGCAGATGGGCTGACATCGCGGTATCACAGCAGATGCGTTCCTTCTATAATATATAAAAGCCGTGCTTCCACCTCTCGGTGAGGAAGCACGGCTCTGCTATGCATGATATAATACCTGGCTATGTAATTACTCTACAATTCTTCTGATTGCAATATATGGTCTGTACAGCGCATTGCTGGAGTATTTAATCCCGCCCTGCGGATACGGTGCAGAATTGGATGCATGTACGATTCCGCCGTCACCTGTCAGGATTGCTACGTGTCCGGAATATACAATGATGTCACCTGCACGGGATTCGGAATAGGAAATTCCGCGGCCTGCGCCAGCCTGGTCATCACTTACACGCGGCAGGCTGTAACCAAAGTGTGAAAATACAGACTGTACAAACCCGGAACAGTCAGCACCGTTTGTCAGGCTTGTTCCGCCCCAAACATAAGGATTGCCGATAAACTGGCTTGCATAATCCACAACTGCCTGTCCTGAAGCGCTGTAACCACTGTCACTGCCCTGCTCCTCTTCGGGTTCCTCATTATCCGGTGTCTCAGGTTCGTCGTAATTCGGAGTATTTGTTTCCTCTGCCGGAGGTGTCACATCATTATTATTGTCTTCCGGCTCTTCTCCGTCATTGTTGTCATTGGTTGCATCGTTTCCGTTATCTGTATTATCATTGGTATTGCTGTCATTTGAACTTACGTCTGTGCTGTTCTGGCCGGTGCCCTCTTCCTCAGCATCATCCTTTGCTTTCTGCTCTGCTTCCTGAGCTGCCTTCTCCTGTGCTTTTCTGGCTTCTTCAGCTTTCTTCGCTTCCTCTGCCTGACGTGCTTTCTCTTCCTGGATCTTCTGAAGCTCTGCATTCTGCTGTTCGATCAGGCTTCTGTATTCATCTGCCTGTGCACGCACATTTGCAATCTGTGTCTCATAATCAGAAGCTGTTGCTTTCTTTTCATCAAGAGCACTCTGCAGACTTGCCTGCTGCTGTTCCTGAGCCTGTTTCATCTCTTCCAGTTCTGCTTTTTCCTGGGCGAGCTGATTGCCAAGATCTGTGACTTCCTGAACTGTTTCCTTCATCTTCTTCAGCTCATCTCTGTCATACTGATACATTTTCTCTGTATACTCTGCCTTGCTGAGAAGTCCTGTGATACTGTCAGACTCTAAAAGCATCTGTGCCCATGCATTGGAGCCCCCGTTCTCATACAGGTACTGGATTCTCTTCTTCATATCCTCGTACTGTTTGTCACGGTTTGCTTCCGCTACAGCCAAATCTTCTTTTGTCTGGCCGATGGCACTTTCTTTATCTGTAATCTCACCATTCAGAATATCAATCTGTGCCATAACCTGTACAAGGTTCTGGTCAATGGAGTCGATTTCGTTCAATAACGCGTTTTTCTGGTCTTCCAACTCAGATTCTTTGCTCTCTGCTGCTGATAATTTACTCTGTGTCTCTGCCTTCTCAGCCTGCACGTCATCTTCCCTTGCGGCTGCTACCGGCACAACCTGGGTCATGGCCATTGTAAAAATAAGACTGAGAATAAGAAATCTTTTTTTCATTATTATGTACCTCACTATTCATGTCTGAATCTGTAACTACCTGTAACATTTTTGAAATATTTCTTATCTGTCACCCATAATACCACATAATTATTACAGATGCAAGGGGTAAATTTCCAATTCATTAAATATTTGTTACAAAATGGCACTTTTTCGTAATAATTAGCGGATACATTTTTAACAACTATGCCTCTACTGCAAGGGAACCGCCGTCCTCTTTTTCCTCAGGCAATACCTTTTTCGGCGTGGAGACCACTTCCTGATTGTAACAGAAGAAAATATCCTCCACCTTCTCTTTCTCCATTTTAGGAGTGACAAGGCTTACCACCGGCACTACAACAAATCCGACTACCATAGCAAAGGCCCCTGCATTAATGGGGGATGCAATATAATGTAGGAACAAATTGGATACCGTAATGCCGATTCCTGCTATAAAGCAGACCCATACAGACAGCTTTGTCGTTCTCTTCCAGTAGAGACCGAATAAAAACGGCGCCAAAAATGCTCCTGCCAGCGCTCCCCATGAAATTCCCATGAGCTGAGCGATAAATGTAGGCGGATCAAGGGCAAGTACAACGGAGATTACAATAAACACAACGATCAGTCCACGCATCACACGAAGCTGATTTTTCTCGCTCATATCCTTTGCCACAGTCCCTTTCAGGAAATCCAGCGTCAGTGTAGAGCTGGATGTCAGAACCAGGGAAGAAAGCGTTGACATGGACGCGGAGAGCACCAGTACGATCACAACGCCGATCAAAATATCCGGCAGTGTGGACAGCATATAAGGAACAATACCGTCATAGATCACAGTGCCGTCTGCTTTATATAAGGAGGGGGTATCAAAAAGCCGTCCAAATCCTCCCAGGAAATAACATCCTCCGGAGATCACAATGGCAAATACAGTGGAAACTACCGTTCCGGTCTGAATCGCCTTCTCGTCCTTAATGGCATAGAATTTCTGAACCATCTGCGGAAGCCCCCAAGTGCCAAGGGAGGTCAGGATAACAACTCCCAGAAGATTAATGGGGTCAGGTCCGAAAAATGAGGTAAAGGCACCTGACTGTCCTGCTGTTGCCGGAACATCGCTGGGAATTGACGCAAGCTGTCTCACTGCCTCTGTGAATCCACCCTGGCCGCTTAAGACAGCACCGATCACAGCAGCAATACCGAACAGCATGATAATCCCCTGGATAAAGTCATTGATAGCGGTCGCCATATAACCGCCCAGAATCACATACGCTCCGGTCAGGGCAGCCATAACTACCACGCATGCTGCGTACGGTACATCAAAGGCCAGCTCAAATAATCTGGACAGCCCGTTATAAATGGATGCGGTATAAGGTACCAGGAAAATAAATACAATGGCTGATGCCGCAATCCTGAGTGCATTACTGTCAAAACGTTTGCCGAAGAAATCCGGCATGGTGGCCGCATGCAGATGCTTTGTCATGACACGTGTCCTTCGTCCGAGGACTACCCATGCCAAAAGACTTCCGATTATGGCATTGCCTATCCCGATCCACGTACCTGCCAGTCCGTACTTCCATCCAAACTGTCCTGCATAACCTACAAACACAACTGCGGAAAAATAGGATGTTCCATATGCAAATGCCGTAAGCCAGGGGCCTACGCTCCTTCCTCCCAGTACAAATCCCGCCACATTTGTAGCATGTTTTCGGGAATACAGCCCAATACCCACCATAGAGCCGAAAAACAGCAGCAAAAACAGTATCTTAATCTCCATCTTTTTTATTCTCCTTTTTTATTATGATTTCACTTACACTTTAAACCGCAACGGTTTAAACCACTAAAGCAATAATTGCAAAGAAAAAGAGGCGCCGCTTTCCGCTGTGAAAAGCGGACGCTTCTTAATTCTTCTGTATCCAGTTCTTATTTTTTCAGTTCATTCAGTTCTTCTTCCGAGAACATTTTCATGCCCGCATCTTTTAATGTCTGGTAGGTACGTGCCTGGTCTGAGGTTTTCACAACCATAGCACCGCCCTCTTTGCCGGTAACCAGCGCATACATATATTCCAGATTCAACCCTTTTGTACTTAAGGTATCCAGAATCTGGCTCAGCGCGCCTACCTCCTGCTGCAGTTCTACTACAAGCACAGGTGTCAGCACTGCCGTATACCCTTTTTCCAGCAGTACCTGTTTGGCTCTGGCAGAATCAGACACAATCATCCTTGCAATACCATAGTCCGTGGTGTCAGAAAGTCCCAGGGAGATAATATTAATATTTTTCTCCTTGAGCGCATCCGCGATCCCCTTCAGCTTTCCCGGACGATTCTCCAGAAATATGGATAATTGTTCTATAAACATTTATGCTACCTATCCTTTCTCTGCCCTCTGCATTTAAGAAGACAGGGAATTTTAGCTGCTTTTAGTCTTTAGACCCCATACAGCAATTATTTCAACTCATAACCGGTCAGAAATGCCTTTTTGTTCATCTCCACTGTCTTAGGCGGAACGGTCTTTTCAATCACATTGAGCCATTCTTCCTTTGAATAGTCCATGTGCTGTGCAGCCACACCCAGTACAATGACATTGAACACCTTGGGATTCCCCAGTTCCTTTGCCACCTTCATGGCATCCACAGCGTAGACTTTGTGGGTCTCGCGAAGGGTATCCAGGATTCCTTCCGGATACTCCGCAACGCCTGTCACAACTGTGATCGGGTCAATTCTCTGGTCGTTAACAATGATAACACCGTCTTTTTTCAGGAACTGACGGTAACGCAGTGCCTCCAGCCTTTCAAACGCGATCAGAACATCCGCCTGACCTTCCTCCACGATTGGCTCCTGTACTTTTTCTCCATAGCGGACAAAGGTAACTACACTTCCGCCCCTCTGCGCCATTCCATGTACCTCGGAAAGCTTTACATCATAACCGCCTTCCACGGCAAGTCCTCCTAAAATACGGCTGGTGAGAAGTGTTCCCTGACCGCCGACTCCCACTATCATAATATTTCTCGTTGCCATTACACTTCTACCTCCTCTATTGCATCAGCAGGACAGAGCTGTTTACAGAGTCCGCAGCCGTTGCACATGGTATCATCAATGGAAATCGTTCCATCTTCATTCTTGGTAAGAGCCGGACATCCCGGTCTTAAACAAAGCCCGCATTTTTTACATTTCTCTGAAACCGGTCTGCATTTTGTCTTAAATACATTGGTCTTTAACAATGCGCATGGTGCCTGGGCAATGATCACGGATACAGCATCTCTTGCCACTTCCTCCCTGATCGTCTTTTCCAGTTCCTTAATATCAAAGGCATTCACCACATTGACATGCTCAATACCGATGGCTTTGCAGAGTTTGTAGATATCAATGGCCGGAACCACCTGGCCTTTCAGGGTTTTGCCGGTTGCGGCATGGTCCTGGTGGCCCGTCATACCTGTGGTGGAGTTATCAAGAATAATAACCGTTCCGGTAGCCTGGTTGTAAACCATGTTCATCAGGGAGTTCACACCTGTATGCATGAAAGTGGAATCTCCGATGACAGCCACCCAGTCCTTGACATATTCTTTACCTCTGGCCTTCTCCATACCGTGCAGGGAACTGATGGATGCTCCCATACAGATCGTGGTGTCCACAACACTCAGCGGAGCAACTGCGCCCAGAGTGTAACATCCGATATCACCGGCTGCATGAATCTTCATTTTCTTCAGAACAGAGTAAACGCTTCTGTGCGGACATCCCGGACAGAGGATCGGCGGACGTGCCGGTACCGGTGCCGGTGCTGCAGCCTCAATCTCCTCGCCCAGCACTCTGCGGCGGATCATGTTGGCACTGTATTCACCCTGCAGAGTAAATACATCTTTTCCTGAACATGGGATTCCCCAGGATTTGATCTGCTCCTCAAATACAGGCTCCAGTTCCTCAAATATGTAAAGCTTATCAACTTTAGAGGCAAATTCTTCAATGAGCTTTCTCGGCAGCGGATGTACCATGCCTAATTTCAGTACGCTGGCGTTGGGCATTGCTTCCTTTACATAATTATACGGAATACCGCTGGTAATGAAACCAATGGACGTGTCATTATACTCTGCTTTATTGATTTCCAGGCTGTTGGCATCTTCGGCCAGCTTCTTCATTCTCTCTTCCACAACCGGATGGCGTCTGATGGCATTGCCCGGCATCATGACATACTTCTGGAACTTGCGCTCATAAGGAGTGTCTTCTCTCTCCACTCTGTCCTCCAGCTCCACGATACCCTGGGAATGTGCCAGACGTGTTGTTGTCCTTACAAATACCGGCGTATCATATTTTTCACTGATGTCATAAGCCAGCTTTACAAAATCTTTTGCATCCTGGGAATCTGACGGCTCCAGTACCGGAACCTGCGCTGCCCTTGCAACCGCTCTGGTATCCTGCTCATTCTGGGAACTGTACATTCCGGGATCATCTGCCACAACCAGGACCAGACCGCCGGTCACACCTGTGTATGCCGCTGTATAGAGCGGATCTGCTGCCACATTCAGACCTACATGCTTCATGGATGCCAGAGCACGCACACCGCTGATGGACGCACCGATTGCCACCTCTGTTGCCACTTTTTCATTGGGGGCCCACTCTGCATAAATTTCCTTATATTTTACAATGTTCTCACTGATCTCTGTGCTTGGTGTTCCCGGATATGCTGCAGAAACCTTTACCCCTGCCTCCCAGGCACCTCTTGCAATGGCTTCGTTGCCAAGCATGATTTTCTTTTCGCCCACGTCTCCTACCTTCTTTCTGTAATTATGGTAACGATGCAGTCAATGGAATCGTTACTGATATTGTAAAACTAATTCTTTCTTAAATCAATCACACGTTTCGCTTTTCCCTCAAAACGTTGTATAGAATTCGGTGATACCAGAGAAACCTTTATATCCAGTCCCAGAACCACACGAATCTTGGACTTGATCTTCTTCTCCAGCTCCTGGAGCGCTGCATAGGAGTCCATCATATAATCAGAAAGGACTTCCACACGGATTTCCAGGGTGTCGCTGTGGTTCTTTCTGTCCACCACGATCTCATAGTGCGGTCCGCACTCCTCAATCCCCAGGAGCACTTCCTCGATTTGACTCGGGAATACGTTGACCCCGCGGATTTTCAGCATATCATCTGTTCTTCCAAGCAGATTCTCCATCCGCACAGTGGTTCTGCCGCATTTACAGGGCTCGTACATCAGCCTTGTGATATCCTTGGTGCGGTAACGGATCAGCGGCAGCGCTTCCTTGGATATACAGGTGATGACCAGCTCCCCCTTCTCTCCCGGAGGGAGAACCTCACCGGTTCTCGGATCAATGATTTCAGGTATAAAATGGTCCTCATTGATATGCATGCCGTTTAACTCCAGGCATTCTCCGGAGACTCCGGGTCCCATCAATTCGCTCATACCGTAATTCTGTGTAATATTCATATGATCGCCCCAGGCTTTGTACATCTCCTGGCGCATGGCTTCTGTCATCAGCTCACTTCCCACCAGCGCTGTCCTCATGCTCAGATCACACTGAGGGTGTATGCCCATCTGCTCCGCAACCTCTGCAATGCGCAGCGCATAGGAAGGTGTTGCGATCAGCAGGGTTGTACCGAAATCCTTCATAAACATAAGCTGCTTCTCTGTATTTCCTGTTGAGGAGGGAACAATAGCAGCCCCAAGCCTCTCCAGTCCGTAGTGAAGTCCAAGCGCTCCGGTAAACATACCGTATCCGAAACAAATCTGCGCAATCTCGTCAGGCTGCGCTCCGCCCATACACGCAATACGACAAACGCACTCTGACCAGACATCCAGATCCTTTCTGGTATACCCAACCACAGTGGGCTTTCCTGTTGTTCCGCTTGATGCGTGAATACGAATCAAATCCTTCTTTGGCACTGCGAACAGCCCAAACGGATAATTATCCCTCATGTCCTGCTTTGTTGTAAACGGCAGGTTATGTAAGTCTTCAAGACCTCTGATATCTTCCGGCTTCAGGCCCGCCTCATCCATTTTCTTCCGGTAAGGCTCGACTGTATGATAGACCCGCTCCACCGTCTCTCTGAGGCGTGCAGTCTGAATTTCCTTGATCTCCTCCCGGGATAATGTCTCTTCTTTTGCCCAAATCATAACTTTCTTCCCTTCATTTCCCAGCCCTTATCCGTTTCAGGGAAACATATGCCCTTTCCCGCGGGGACTGTCTGTGCTTCCTATATTAACATATTTATCACGTCAAAGCAATGAAGTACAGGGATTTTCTTGGGATAATTTCGTTATTTTTTGCAGATTTTTCTTGCTCACCCTGTATTTTATGTTAGAATGGAAAAGACGAGAATGTGTTAATCACAATTTTTAGAACAATAGTACAAATGAAACGGAGATAAGTATGAAAAACAAACTGAACGAACTGATTTACACAATTTCCCGCTACACTGAAATTGCCCTGTCAGCAATCATGCTGGTGGTGATCATAGTTCTGATCATACCCATGATCTACAATTTCATAAGCATTCCCCTGCTCAGCATAAAAGCCAGCCAGTTTACTGAATTTCTCGGCAATATCCTGACTCTGATCATCGGGGTGGAATTTGTAAAGATGCTGGCAAAACATACGGCGGAAAACCTGCTGGAGGTGCTCATGTTTGCCATTGCCAGACAGATGATCGTGGAACATCTCAACATGATCGATACTTTGATAGGAATCATATCCATAGCTATCATCTTCTTCATCCGCAAATATCTGCTGCTCAAAACTACTGACAACAAAGCCAAAGTATACGATAAATTGTAAAAGGACAGCCGCACTGCATTTATGCTTTGCGGCTGATCTTACCTCTTTCACTCCACCCGGATAAGCACCTGCCAGTATCCTTTGTGTGTGCTTCCCACGCGGCGCAGACCGCCCTTGTCCTTCCATTTCTTCATATAATATTTTACTCGGTCTGTATTCCAGCACAGCTCTGCTGCCAGTTCCCTCTGGGATATATATGGATATTTTCTAACTGCCTGCAGAAGCTGTCTGTCATAAGCTGACATGCGCACCTCGGGTGTTTGGGTAGTATCCGGTATTGATTGGATTGTATCTTCGGCTGTTTTGGCAGCATTCGGAATTAATTGGGTAGTGTTCCGTATTGGTTGGGTAGTGTTTCCCATCATTTGGGTAGTATTTCCGGCCATTTGGGTAGTGTTCCCGGCCGTTTGGGTAGTGTTTTCAACCGTCAGCCCTGCCTGCTCCATTTGTTTTCCGGCTCTGTATTCTGCCGGTTCTTCCATAACCAAAAACGAATTCCGTGCGGACTCCCGGTATAGATTTACGCGAAAATCCACACCTTCTTCCGAAAATTCAGGCTCTTCCACACCAAACTCCCTGCACATCTTCAACATTTTAGGTACACCACTGCCCCATTGTTCCATTATTTTCATATAGGTAAAAGCATTGGCAATCGCCCTGTTTCTGGGCTTGGAATATCCCTCCCTCATCTGCGCAAGTGTCAGTCCGCCAAACAGCATACCCGGAGATGTGACCTCCAGCCGGTCATCATACAACGCAACCTGTACGCATCCCGGGTTCAGATAACTTCTGTGCGTCACCGCATTGGCAATAATCTCACGAATGCAGAGAATCGGCAGTTCATAGTCATCCACTCTGTACAAACCTTTATATTTCGCCCCATACCGGATATTGCGCAGCACAAAATTGTAGGCTTCGTCTATTTGTTTGTAAATCGGCCCTGTATACTCACGTCTCTCCAGAAACTCACCTCTCGTTGTTCCTCTAAATACGGCACACTGTATTTTAGCCTGCAGAAAATTGTTGTCTGTCAACAGTACAAACGCATTTGTCGGCAGTATTTTTCCCTCTTTCTCTGTCAGTATACCCCAGGACAACAGATTGCTTCTTGTCACGTTCTTCACTGCTGCCCTTTCATTTTCCGTGCTGCACATTTTCAGCGCATACTGCCTCATGGAACTGCACAGTTCCCTGATTTGTCCCTCCTCTGCCAGCCTCGGCGCCGCATATGTCTGATCAAAACACCTGTTCATTCCTTCAAACTCCAGCTCCCTCAGCAAATAACTGTCCGCCGGCCGTGAAGTTCCTGAAATCCGTACATATGTGCCGTTCTCTTTTCCTAATGCAGTGATATAATAGGGACGCTGCCCTCCAGGATAAATCTCTACAACGATCAGTGTCTTGTCTTCTACGGTCTGCAGGGTAATATCGGGAATGATCATGGGCGTACAGCTGTCACAGATTGCATTGATGAGACTGTCCATGGTCTCAAATACCATTTCCTGCGGCACTCCTATAATCCTGTGCGTCCCATCCTCCACACCGAAAACCAGCCTGCCCCCTGCTGTGTTCGCAAAAGCAACAACTGTTTTCATATATCGCTCACTTCTGGCCGGCACTTCCTGCTTAAATTCCAGATTTTTTGATTCACCGGTGTATATTTCATCAATTGTCATATATTCCACCCTTCCACTTATATTATAAACCGTATCGTAACTGTTCAGTACCCTCACAGTTACAAGCAAAAATCCATGCAAAATCGCCTTTGGTGATGAAGTTTTTGCCCGGCTGCTAAACGTTTTCTTACGGTCAGCGCAGTAAATGCGCAGACCTACTGAATAATTACACCGTATCAGCAGTTATCCAATCAAAAATGTGCATTTACTGCTTTTATCCGGCAGCCATCCTGCGATAAACATAGTTTATCACACTTTGCAAATTTCCTCAATGTATATCGAACATATATTCTGTTTTCGTGATATACAACAAATTCTGCCGGTTCAAAACCCGCCAAATTTGTCTCTATTTTCCATATATGCAAAACAACCGGCACGGATTATATATTAATCCGAACCGGCTGCCCTTCAGACATCCTGCTGTCCTTATACAGCAACAAACGGTATCACATATGCCACAATCGCTATGACAACAGCACATGCAACAACGGTTCTCCAAATCTTAAATTCCTTGTCCATCTTCTGTCTCTCCTGTGGTGTCGGAATATCTTCTTCCATAATGATACGGTCCATCTCTTTTGTCTCATCACTCTGATAGCGTTTCCGACAGACAGCATATATGATCAGTCCGAGAATGCACCAGATCACACCTGTCACCAGTGCTTCCCGGTCAAGCTGGGTCATCATGATAAGATAAATGATAACACTGAGCGGCGCCCCGATCATAATTCCCGGCGCCTTAAAGGGGCGTTTTAAATCGGGATGCTTTCTGCGAAGCCCAAAAGATGCCGCAATGCCGATCACATAATAAAACAAATCTGCAAACAGACTCACGGATGCTATGTAGATCATAGAGTTGGACGCGATCAGAAAAGCAGAAAGCAGGCCAAGCACAATGATTGAGATATAAGGTGTCTTGTATTTCGGGTGTACTTTTGCAAATATTTTCGGCATGGCGCCGTCACGTGCCATGGTGAAAAGATATCTGGGCGGTACGGCGATACTGGCATTCAAAGTTGAAAAATCTCCGCCGAACGCAATTCCGGCTGCCAGAAGGATCAGCGGAAAGCCAAGGATACCTGCTGTTTTCATAGCTTCGGCAAAAGGCGCGCTTGCTGTGGACAGCGTGGCGATCTGTTCTGTCGGAACGATACCAACCAAGAACCACTGAAACGCTGCATTTACCGCAAAAACAATAAACGGCGCAAGAAACAGTGCACGGGGAATATTGATCTGCGGATATTTGATTTCCTCCCCCATAGCGCAGCAGGTCTCAAATCCCGCAAAGCACCACCAAATCATACTGACAGATGCGATAAAACCAAGCGGAGTGGACTGGGCAATAAAATCAGGGAGTTTAACGAAATTAGGCATATTTACGTTCGGCAGCATGGTCAAAAACCAGATGATCGCTACGCCCCAGAAAAAGAACATGAATCCATTCTGAAGCTTTCCGGTCATTTCCACACCGCGGACGTTGGTGATAATGAACGCGATTACCACCACTGTGGCAACCACACGGTCGCTCACAGGCAGCTCAATGCCCAGTGCAGAGAAAAATGTTTTGAAATAAAAACTAAACGCCAGTGCCTCCCCGCTGGTAACCGCTACCAGGGAAATTATAAAATTCCACCCGGCAAGCATACCCATGGGTTTTCCTATACCCAGGGATGCATACTGATATGTGCCGCCAGCGTAGGGGAGCGCAGCTCCCATCTCCGCATACAGCAGCGCCGGATAAATACTGATAAGCATAGCAACAAATGTAGCCAGGATAACGGCCGGACCAAGGCCGCCCACCACATTGGCTCCTGTAGTGAACAGACCAACGCCTACCACGGTGCCAACGGTGATGGTTACAGCTTCCTTCATTCCGAAGGTTCTTTTCAATGTATTTGTATTCTGATTACTCACTGTGAAGTCTCCCTCTCTCTGTTATGTCTTATTCCTGCCTTTATTTTGGGCTTGTGAAGCGGATATCAGCCGCCTGCCTGTGCCCTTTCAAGCCCTCGCCGTCAGCCAGTCTGGAGACAAGAGGCGCAATATTTCTCATGGCTTCCGGGGTCATACTCTGCTGGGTACATGTTTTCAGGAAGGTTCCCACCCACACACCACCGGTATAACGGGCCGCTTTCAGTGTTGGCAGCGTGTGATTGGTACCGGAAGCATAATCCCCAAACACCTCCGCTGTATTCTCTCCTATAAAAAGAGAACCATAGTTGCAGAGTCCCGGAATCAACGCATCAGGATTCTGCACATTCAGCTCCAAATGCTCCGGAGCGTATTCATTTACAAGGTTTACAGCCTCATCAAGATCAGATACCACAACTACCTCACCGTATGTCTCCCAGGATTTTCTGGCGATATCAGCAGTTTCAAGCTGTTCCAGTTCTCTTTCCACTGCCTCCATCACGGCTTTTCCGAATGCCTCATCTGTGGTGACCACCATGCCCTTTGCATTGACATCGTGTTCAGACTGTGCCAGCAGGTCAGCAGCCACGATCTCAGGCGTTCCGCTGCCGTCCGCGATCACCAGAACTTCACTGGGACCTGCTACAAAGTCAATTCCCACCTGACCATAACACTGTCTCTTGGCCTCTGTCACGAAACGGTTGCCCGGCCCAACGATCATATCCACCGGGGCAATCTCTTCCGTTCCATAGGAAAAAGCTGCGATCGCCTGGGCCCCGCCCACTGCATAGATCTCATCCACACCTGCAATATCCATGGCAGCCAGGGTCTTAGGATTAATCTTTCCGGTTCCCTTCATGACCGGCGAACATGCAGTCACACGCTCCACGCCGGCAGTCTTGGCCGGAATGATCAGCATAAGCGCTGTGGAATAAAGGGGATAATTTCCTCCCGGCACATAACAACAGCAGGATTTTACGGGAATGATCCTGTGTCCCAGAAAGATTCCCGGCATAGGGCTGAAGTTTTCAAGAGGTTTCACCGTCTCCCTCTGGGCTTTGGCAAATGCCTGTATATTGGATGCCGCTGCTTTTAAGTCAGCTACCTCCTGGGGAGAAAGCTGCATATAAGCTTCCCGGACCTCCTCTTTTGATACGCGCATGGAAACCCGCTCACACTGGTCAAACTTTCTGCTGTACTCCTTAAGCGCCTCATCCCCGTTTCCCCGTACATTGTCAATAATCTCCTGTACCATACGGGACAGCTCTTTTCTGTCCTCCTCGGTCCTCTCCTGAGCTTTTTTTAATATTTTCATCATCCATACCTCACTTTTTATATGAATTCTACCCGTTTTTCTTTATCGTGCTACCATAATAAATCATAGAGTCTGCTTTAGGTCAATATACTATTTTTACGAAAACTGATATAAACCTTGAGTATACTCCAGATTTATGCTAGAGTGTAGGCATAAAAATGGATTCTCAGGAGGAACCGGACTGTGCGCATAGGAAAAGTATCGGAAAAATACCATATTTCAGTGGACAACATCTATTATTACATTAATTATGGGCTTTTGGTCCCTCCCAAACCCAAAGGCCAGTACGTATTCGACGAACAGACTGTCAGGGACCTGGAATGGATCCTGGGTTTAAAAGAACTGGATTTCTCGCTGCGGGAGATTCATGTTATCCTGTCCCTGAAACGAATCTCAGGACTGGCTGACCCCCAGGACATGGAAGAATTAAAAGAAATTTTCAAGGGAAAACGTGACTTCTGTATGAAAGAAATTGAGCGGAAACAACAGGTAGTGGAACGCCTGGATTCGCATATCAAAACCATGGAAGCATCCGAAAGCACTCCACGGGCCAGCACCGGGTTCCCCCTTGCTGCCCTGCCGCTTCTGTGCTGCCCCCTCTGCGGCGGGTCCCTCTCTCTCTCTGAGGTGAAAATGGATCAGCGTTTTATTTACAAAGGCAGCTTATCATGCTCCTGCGGCTACAGCGCCCATATCTCCTCCGGTATCCTTATGACACCAAACAAAAACGAAAACCTGCAGGATACACCGGATATTACCCGCGAGCTATACAAAGATCTGCCGCCTGCGCTGATCAGCACCTTCCAGCGCTCCTATAACTGGATGTTGAAACAGATTGAAGAAACAGACCTGCATGAAAAGGTGATTGCGGAGACTTATATCAATGCCTGGTTTTTTATGCACAATCATCTGGAATATCTGCCCACTGACAGCCTGTACATTGTCATTGACAAATATCCGGAAACCCTTCTCATGTACAAGCATCTGATAGAACGTCAGAAACCAGAGCTGGATATCCTGTATCTTGCGGATTCCAGCACCCGTTTTCCTCTGAAAAAAAACTGCATAGACGTACATCTCGACTTCTTTGCAGCCAACGAACATAACTTTTATCATGATACTTTTTTATTTGAAAGGATTGCCCCTTATCTTACCGCTCACGCAGACTTGATAGGTACTTATTTCTACTTTGAAAATGCCCCCAAATCCATGCGCCTTCTGCTGAGCCAGTATCCGGAATGTTTCTGTATGAATTTCCGGCTGGACTATTTTTTATCCTCACTGAAGAATGCAGGCTTTCGCCTGAAAGGTTCTGAGGACTGCGGTGCGGTCACGGATTCGGGGAACAATCTTGGATTTGGATTTCATGTAAAAGGTGAAAAAATGCATCTCATGCCATATCATGCCAGTTCTGCACCTAATGGTCAGGATATCAGCAGCGGTTCAGACAATACTGTATGAACTCATGTGCCAGACTGCACATTTCCTCTGTCCAGTATTCAGCGCCGCCATGGTCTGCTCCTTCCAGCAGATATAAACGGACATCTTTACCACATGCTTTCATTTTTTCATAGAGCTGCACGCTCTGGTATGTATGAATCGTTCTGTCCTTTGTGCCGTGAACGATCATGGTTGGAGCCATATCCAGCTCCGGTGTGATCCAGCATTCCACGGAACCTTTTCTGCATAGTTCCGGGTGCTCTTTCAGATTTACTTTTCCCATCAGCAATCCTTCCGGGCTGTCCTCCATATGATGATTGACTGTAGATGGAAAACCTTCCTCGTACATCATGCTGACAGAGCCATAATAATTAAGTATGCCTTTTACCTCCGCTGAGACTCCCGGAAACAGGCTGGCATCCAGTTCCCCGCCTTCCCTTGCGATTCCGCAGAACATGGATGTATGTCCCCCGGATGAATCACCGCCGACCACAATTCCATCCGGGTCTGCATGGTACTCGGAAGCGTGAACCCTCATATAACGGATCGCGTTTCTTGCATCCTGAATCTGTGCCGGGAAAGGTGCAAGGCCGGAATGCCGGTATTGGACAACCGCTATCACATACCCCTTCTTGGCCAGTCCGGACAACATGGCACACTGCATCCAGACATCCTGCTCCATCCATGCAGATCCTTGGACAAATACCAAGCACGGGTAAATTATATCCGGCTCATTTCTGGTAAAAGGCAGCAGGATCTGCAGATGCAGGGGTACATCGTCAACTCTGGCATATTCCACATCGTGCAGGTAACGAACCCCCACTTCATCTCCTGTTGTCTTCAATCGCACTGCTCCGGGTACTTCCTCTGAATACCCTGGATACTCCTCATAGGTCCATGCTTTAATTTCCATTTTGACACCTCCGCTTATATAGTTTTGCATTATTTAAAACCTTTTTCCGCTGCAGTTCTGATTCCCACAGAACTTTCTTCAGGTGGGAATCTTCCTGCCAAAAAAGGCCTTAAGTTCTTTTCTCTCCGCGCAGGATTCCAATCAATTCTGATTTCTCGTCCAGACTCCCAGCTTTTGGCGGAGTTTTGACTGGAAAACTTTACTATATATCTATCATACATGGGTGGTATCAAGAATGCAAAGGTCTTTTTGAAAACTCATAGGAAGATATGGTTTCCGAACCTTTTATGATTGTAGAAGTGCCTTGATATATTAGAATAAGATGTTGATTGGCCTTCTATTACAGATAAGTCTTAACCGAAATATGTACCCTGTAGGTAATTTGGGTGATTTCTGACATGATACGCCTCTGTTTTACAGATAAACCTTAACTGAAATATATATTTTATAGGTAATCCCGGTGATTTCAGCCTGAAAATGACCTTGATTTACAGATAAATCCTAACTAAAATATAAACTCTGTAGGTAATTCTGGTGATTTCTGACTTGGTACACCTCTGTTTTACAGATAAACCTTAACTGAAATATATATTTTATAGGTAATCCCGGCAATTTCAGACTGAAAATGTCCTTGATTTACAGATAAACACTGACCCATCATTATCCCCTCCTCCCCCACTTCCAGCACTATCTTCCCCTCCAAAAACCACCATAATTTTTCCCCAACACCCCAAAAAAGGGAAACATACCCCCAATAAACCTCAGAAGTATATTTCCCTTATCACCCATGTTACACTATTTAAAGAACTTCTCAGCCGCCTGGATCAGATAACAGGTATCCTTAACCCCGGCAGTCTCGTAAGGAGAATGCATGGCAAGCTGCGGAAGGCCGATATCCACGGCGTTAAGCGCCACTTTTGTATTGGAGATATTTCCAAGTGTGGAGCCTCCCAGAATGTCGGAACGGTTTGTAAATGTCTGGAAAGGCACACCTGCCTCCCTGCACAGATCCTTGAATATGGCAGCAGATACGCCGTCTGTACAGTATTTCTGGTTTGCGCTGTGTTTGATGACAATACCCTCGTTCATATAAGGACGGTTCACCGGGTCTGCCACCTCCTTGTGATTCGGATGTACTGCATGGGCATTGTCAGCGGAGAGCATGAAGCTCTTTGCAAGTCCTCTTAAATACTCCTCATAAGACAGCCCCAGGCACTCATTCACACGCACCAGTGTATCATACAGGAATGTGGATGCAGCGCCCTGTTTTGTTCCGCTTCCCACTTCCTCATTGTCAAGCACACAGTGTACTGCCACGTACTCCTTTTTCTCCCCCTTTAAAAATCCCTGAAGAGAGGAAAATGCGCACTGCAGATCATCCAGGCGTGAGGAGGATACAAACTCCTCATTTGCGCCCCAGATACTGCCCTTAACACGGTTGTACAGGAAAATGTCATGTCCTAAAATGTCCTCTTCCTTCACTCCTGCAGCCTTTGCGATGGCTTTCATAAAGGTATCCTTTGAAGAGATATCGCCGTACAGCGGAAGCATATCCACCTGGGCGTTATATTTATATCCGTCATTGACTTCCCTGTTCATATGAATTGCCAGATTGGGGATCATCAGCAGGTCCCTGTCCACATCCACAAGCTTTGTGACAAAGCTATCCCCTTCTTTCACGATCACCCTTCCCGCTACGGAGAGCGGACGGTCAAACCAGGGGGCGCAGAGCATACCACCGTAACGCTCCACATTCAGCTTCACATACTTTTTATCCACTTCCATCTCCGGGTTTTCCTTGATCTTAAAAGTTGGGGAATCGCTGTGGCTGGCCATGATGCGGTATCCGGTAAATCCGGTCTCCGGTATGGTGAATGCCACGATGGAGGAGTCATTTCTGGTGACAAAATATCTGCCGCCCTTTTCGATCTCCCATTTCTCTTCCTCTTTCAGCTCTGCGAATCCGTCTGCCGAAAGAATCTCCTTCATATTTTTAATAGCATGAAAACAGCTTGGGCTTTTTTCAATAAATGCAAGAAGCTGTTCTGCAGTCTCTCTGTACATTAATTTTTCCTCCTGTAGTTCTGCCCGCCAATGAGGGCTTTTTCTTCTATTGTACCTGTCCGGCGCTGTTCTGCCAACAGGAATTTTCATACAACAAACGCCCGGCCGCTTTTGGCAGCCAGACGCTTATTTTACTTATGCCTGATTCTTTGCTTTGGAACGTTTTGCGATCTGAGGCATAATGAATCCCAGTCCGATCAATACGAAAGGAGTCACAATATTCAGTACGAACTGGAAGGTATCCTCAGAGTAAATACCCAGAACACACGCAAACGCGGTAAACAGGAAACACCACGCTCCCAGAACAACGCCAAGCGTTTTGTTCTTCACAAAACGGTACTGTGCCGGGAATCTCTCCCCTGCTTTTTTCAGCGCAATATATGCCACGAATACCCACAGGTAACGCAGAGGCATACACACGGAATTCACCTTTACCAGCCAGCGTACCAGTGTATCCACGCTGCCGATGCCGATCGCCGGAACAATGATCAGAATAGAAACAATGATCATGACCAGCTTATGGCCGTTGGTGTATGTGCCGTGTTCGTTCTGTTTGAACATGGATGCAGGGATGAAGTTGTCATCCGCATTGTCAAGCAGCATACGAAGAGGCGCGTCGATGGAAATGATCATAACCGTAAACTGACCGATCAGGTTACAGATTGCATAGACCACCACGAAGAAATTGCCCAGTCCGTAATACTCTCCCAATGTCTGGAATGCATAGTAAGCACCGTTTGTCATAAGGTCTTCCGGAATGTTGTTGGAGTCAAACATCATGCCCATGGCAATGGTTCCCAGCATAGCGCAGACAGCAACCATAATAGCCAGGGCGATCATGCCCTTTGAGAAATCCTTTGCGGGATTTTTCGTCTTATTTACATATGGAGAAATTTTCTCACATCCGCCCACGGCAAATACCAGAATGGACAGATTTAATAAGAATTTCGCATCAAAGGACGGCATAAAGGTCTTCACAGACCAATCTATATCCAGTACATTTGCATGGGTGATAGCCGGAGCTGCAAGCATCATGACCACAAACAGCAGGGACATAATGAACATGGTGGAGCCTGCCAGTGTGGAAAGCTTTTTCAGCACATTGATTCCTTTGGATGCCACCCAAACGGCAAACAGGAACAATACCAGACAGAGTACCTGCAGTACCCTGGTGTTCATGGAACTGATCCGGTTGTCCCTAAAGATTGCCCAGCTCGCTGCAATAAAAGATGCACTGGGCTTCTGGGAAATATAAGGCATATGGACGATCCAGTAAGTCCATCCCGCCATATAAGCCATCCTTGGGCTTATGGTTTCCAGAATCCAGGAACTGACACCGCCGCCTGCGTCCTTGAAGGCACTGCCCAGTTCACCTACCATCAGAGCATATGGCACAAAGTAAATGGCAAATATGATCACCCAGGATATGATTGCCTTTAATCCGCCGTACTCTGAGAATCCGTTGATCACATTTCCGAATCCCCACACCGTGGAGAATGCCATAAATGCAAGGCTGTACCACAAGATTTTCTTTTCACTTTCGTGTTGTTTCATTGTTTTCCTCTCCTTGATTTTTTCTCCCGGTTTTTATCAGTCTCGCCGGGAATCGCCAGCCAGTTCAAGGTAACAAAGCAGCCGTCAAAATTTCGTCAAAATTCATCTTTTTTGCAATTTTCACATTCAATTCCTGCAATTCCCATGGCTACTTTTTCCGGCGTGATGGGCATCTCCGAAACCCTTACACCTGCGGCATTATAAACGGCTGCAGCAATTGCCGGACATGGAGTGTCAATCACGATCTCACCGATGGATTTGGCACCAAAGGGATGGCTTCCTTCAAAGCTGCTCTCAAAATCCACGCGGATCTTACCTACATCTAAGCGGGTGGGAATCTTGTACTGCATCAGGGAATTGTTCAGCATCTGTCCCCGTTCACTGTACTGGATATCCTCAAAGAGGGCCATGCCGATACCCTGAGCGATACCGCCCTCTGTCTGCACCCTGGCAAGGTTCGGATTGATCGGGGTGCCGCAGTCCACCACTGCCACGTAGTCGATCATTTCCACAGACCCGGTCTCTCTGTCCACTTCCACTTCCGCCATGCCCACCATGAATGGCGGCGGGGATATGGGTGAGGAGGCATTTTCTGTCACCTGAAGGGAGTCGTTGTTGCCAAAGGTACCGCGGATGCCGATTTCTTCCAGGCTGACCGCCCCGCTTCCGTCCTTCCTGCTGACTCTGCTTCCGTCAAAATCCGTGTCCTCCCTGGGAACCTCCAGCATCCCGGCACCCAGATCCCAAATCCGTTCTTTCAGACTTTCACAGGCTTTCACCACAGCCTTGCCTGCAATATAAGTGGTGGCGGAGGCGTAGGAACCGGAATCATACGGTGAGATATCCGTATCCACCCCAAACACCACAATGTTGTCATAATCCGTCATCAGCGTATCTGCTGCCATCTGGGAGAGCACCGTGTCACAGCCGGTACCCATATCCGTGGCCCCGAGGCTTAAGGTGTAAGAACCGTCCTCGTTAAGCTTCACGCTGGCGCCTCCCACATCCACGCCTGCGATGGAGGAGCCCTGCATGGCCATGGCAACACCCACGCCGCGCACTTTTCCGTTCTCCATCACTCTGCGCGGGAACTTCTCGTCCCAGTGAAACATCTCCTTTGCCCTTGCCATACAGCGGTCCAGAGCACAGCTTGTGACCTCTGTGCCACCGTCGTATCCAATAAACCTGCCTCCCTCTTTTGTCATATTTTTCTCGCGCAGCACAACCGGATCCATATGCAGCTTTTCCGCCAGCTCATTCACAGCGGATTCCACTGCGAAGATTCCCTGGGTAGCTCCGTATCCCCTGTAAGCGCCTGCTGACATCTGGTTGGTATACACAACGTCGTATACAAAGCGGTATGCCTCTGTGTTCCGGTAAAGAGCAATGGATTTGTGGCCGGAAAGACCCACGGTGGTAGGGCCGTGCTCACCAAAAGCCCCTGTATTTGACAGGGTATAGACGTCAATGGCCCGGATGGTCCCCTCCCTGTCCGCGCCGATACGGACCTTTAACTCCATCTCATGACGGGGAGAAGAACATATCTGGGATTCATAGCGGGAAAAGATCATTTTCGCCGGCTTGCCTGTCTTCACCGTCACGATTGCAGGGTAGACCTCGGACACCAGCGTCTGCTTTGCGCCGAAGCCTCCGCCGATACGCGGCTTGATCACACGGACTTTCGATGCCCCGATTCCCAGCGCCCGTCCCAGGATTCTCCTCACATGGAAAGGCACCTGTGTGGAGGATACAATATTCAGCCTTCCGAAATGGTCCATATAGGTATAGCTTCTGAATGTCTCCATCATTGCCTGCTGATTGGCCTTTGTATGGTATGTGCGTTCCACCACACAGTCACAGTCTGCCAGGATCTTCTCCACATCCCCGTCCCCTTCCTCGGCATGGGCACAGAGATTCCGCTTATTGTCTGCTCCCACAGGAAAACGTGACTCCCAGTTGTCCTCCGGGTGGATACAGACCGCATTGTCCTTTGCCTTATGGAAATCCAGAACCGGCTCCAGCACCTTGTATTTCACCTTAATGATCTTCAGTGCCCGGTCCACAGCCTTTTCCGTCTCCCCTGCGACAATGGCAGCGGCATCTCCCACAAAACGCATTCTTCTGTCAAGGATCAGCCTGTCATAGGGGCTGAATTCCGGATAAGTCTGTCCCGCCATGGTAAATCTGTCCTGGGGCACATCCTCGTAAGTGAGGATACACGCGATCCCCGGAACCTTCATGGCATTCTCTGTCCTGATCTCCTCGATCCACGCATGGGCATGGGGGCTGCGCAGAACCTTTACCACCAGACAATCCTTCGGCGCCAGGTCATCCGTGTACACAGGCTGGCCTGTCACAAGGGCCATGGCGTCCTTTTTCCTCACCGGTTTGTTTACATAACTCATCTGTCGCTGCCCCCTTCCCTCTGCTCCTTCTTATATTTTAAAAATGCCAGAATACTTCTCGTCTGCCCCATGAACCCGGAACAGCGGCAGAGATTTCCGGCAAGATATTCGCCGATCTCCTCCTCCGTTGGCTCCTTCATCTCCTCCAGCATGGCAAAGACATTCATGATAAATCCCGGATTACAGAAACCGCACTGCTCTGCTCCCTGGTCTGCTAAAAAAGAACCGAACTCCTCCGCTTCCCTCTGCATTCCCTCCAGGGTCACGATCTCATGTCCGTCCGCGCGGACCGCCAGCATACTGCAGGAGAGCACCGGCTTTTTGTCCATCAAAACAGTACAGAGGCCGCAGTTGGCAGTCTCACATCCCCGTTTCACGCTGTAGCAGCCCTTCTCCCGAAGAAGGTCTAAAAGCAGCAGATCCGGCGCTGCATCCACCTGCATTTTCTTTCCGTTTAAAATAAATTTAATTTCCATTTTCCATACCTCCTGCTGCCAGCAGCGCCCTTTTGGTCAGAACACGGACCAGATGGGTTCTGTACTCTTTGGAAGCCCGCATATTGCTTCCCGTGACAACGCGCTCTGCAGCCTTTTTGGCCAGCAGCTCCGCCTGTCTGCTCCACTCCCCGGCACTCATATCTTTTTTATTGACAGGGGTATCCATCTTCTCTTTCAGAAGAGCCGCTCTGCCGGGCCTTGCCCCGATGGAAAGCCGCATACCTTCCTCGTCAAGACATACCGCACAGGCCAGAACAGGGAAATCCGTCTTAGCATTTCTCTGGCTTACATATGCGGATCTCTGGTGATGTTTCTTAACAATTATATTTACCAGGATATCTCTGTCCGCTTTTTTTTCTGCAAACTCTTCCATGGATACCCTGCCGCCTTTATAAAACTCCACATAGGAATCCAGCGCCAGAAACATGGTGAGCACATCAGAAAATCCAAATCTGCCATAAATGCTGCCTCCTGCAGTCGCACAGTTTCTGAACTGTACTCCCACAATATGCCGCAGGCTCTCCCGCACAGCTCCGTCCGTGCAGGCATTTAATCCCGCGTGTGTCTCCAGAGTCCGCAGGGAGGTCATACAGCCGATCACGAATTCGTCCTCTGTCTCTTTGACCGTATCCAGTCCGAGACCGGACAGATCAATGGCCGTTCCCACGCTTCGGTTCATCATCTTCATCCAGACCATTCCCCCAAGCACGCGGGATGACTTTTTCTGGTTCAGCTCATAGGCTTCCTCCAGACTGTTCACCTTCACATACTCTTTAATCTTCAGCATAATCCATTCCTCTCCGTTTTTGACATCCCGCGCCTTTTGCGGGCAGACATCACTCAAAAAAACACTGCTGATGCAGTGCTCCCAAAAGTCATTTTCTCTCTATGAGGGAATTATAACATAGGCTGTTTGTGAGGTGCAAGCTGTTTTGCCGTACCCCCGTAAATTCCAAAGGAAAATACCTGAAATACTAATGACAAATTTCTGCTTTTTATTTATAATGAGATGAGTAATGCAAAAATTTACAGACAGCCTGAATTAACAGACAGAAAAGGCAGATGATACCAATGAAAAAGAACTCTGACATACGAAATATCCTTGTGCTGACATTTCTGTTCCTCCTCAGCATCATACCTCTGGGCTTCCTGACAGATGCCTCCCGGGATACTTTTGCCTATGCACCGCTGCCGAATACGGATTACGCTTCCCCGGATCTTGATCTGGAATACGAAGCCCTGGAGAACATGGCCGATTATATACTTGTGGAATCCGATATTGCTGAATATTCCTCTGAAAGAGAAATTCCCGAGGGCAGCACAGCCGAAAGCCTGCTGGATTCCATTCTGGAAGAATACGGACTGAATGAAGAAAACTTTTCCTTCTTCTACCGCAATACCTTCACGCAGGAAATATATATATACAATCCTGACACCCTCTTTACGGCAGCCAGTACCGTGAAGGTGCCTGTCAACATGCTCTACTACGATGCCGTCAACAGCGGGGAGCGCACCCCGGAGGACGGGCTTCCCTACAATGCCTCAGCCACAGATACGGAGGGAGACGGCTCCACCCCCTATGATTACCGGCCCGGCAGCCTGGTTCCCCTCTCCTATCTCATGGAGGAAAGCATTGTGTGCAGTGACAACACAGCCAATAATATTATGATCCAAAACCTGGGCGGTGTTTCCGCCTACCGGCATATGATGCTGAAATATTCGGACAACACCTACCCGGATGCGTTTTTTGCCAGCAACAAGCTTTGTGCTGATTTTTCTTTTGATGTGATAAATTATCTATATGAACATTCCTCCGCGTACACTCCGCTTCTGGAATACATGAAAGAAGCTGCGCCGGGCACCTTTTTACAAAAATACATAGACCTGGACCTCTTCCCGGTGGCCCATAAATACGGAGATTACGACGGGTGTCTCCACGACTATGGGATTGTCTACACACCTGCACCATTTTTGATCGGTGTGTTTACTGACCACGTATCCAATGCGGAAGATCTGATCGGGGTGATCGGCGAGACCTACTTAAACTATACCCTGAGCGTTGCCGAACCAACTTATGTAAGAATATCTGTGGTACCGGCATCATAATTATTCTGTAGGCCTGCGCATTTACCTGTCATCATAATACAAGGGCTGCGCGCCCCTGAGACGAAAGGAAACAAAAAACATGAAACAGACAACTGACCTGGGCAGGGACAAGGTATGGCTGCTGGTCCTCAAACTGGCTGTCCCCTCCATGATCGCCCAGTTCGTCACCGTACTTTACAGCATCATTGACAGAATGTTCATCGGAAACATACCCAAGATCGGAGATCTGGCACTTGCGGGAGTGGGAATCTGCGGCCCTATTGTCACCCTTCTCACCTCCTTCGGAACCCTGATCGGACTGGGCGGCTCTATCCTCATGTCCATGCGTCTGGGTGCCGGGCGGAAGAAACAGGCCCAGTCCATATTGGCCCACAGCTTTGCCATGCTGGTGGTCTTCTCCGCTGTACTGACCCTGCTCTTTCTCCTGACGAAAAAATATCTTCTGCTCTGGTTCGGGGCAAGTGCCGCCACCTTTGTATACGCGGACACCTATCTCACCATCTACACAGCAGGAACGTTCTTCGCCCTCATGGCGATCGGGCTTAATTATTTTATCACCTGTCAGGGGTTTCCCGGTGTGGGAATGACCACTGTGCTGATCGGCGCTGTCACCAACATAATCCTGGACCCTGTCTTTATCTTCGGTCTGCATATGGATGTGGCGGGTGCAGCCATTGCCACGGTTATCGCACAGTTTGCATCCTGCGCCTTTGCTTTCTGTTTCCTGATCGGCAAAAAGGTTCCCATTAAAATAACCAGGCTGCGGAAACCGGCCTGGTCCCCCATGATCGTCAAAAGGATCCTGGTACTGGGTGTCTCCCCCTTCCTGATTCTGGCAACCGACAGTGTGATCATCATTGTCCTGAATGCCATGCTGCAGAAGTACGGCGGTCCCGGCGAAGGTGATGTGCTCATCACCTGTGCCACCATTGTGCAGAGCTACATGATGCTCATAACCGGCCCCATGCTGGGTATTTCCAGCGGAACACAGGCCATACTCAGCTACAATTACGGCGCAAAAGCTGTGGACAGGGTGAAAAAGGCAGAAAAATATATCCTGCTTCTCTGCCTCTGCTTTACAACCGTAATGTTTATACTGTCCAGGATCGTGCCTGTATACTTTATCCGGATCTTTACCGACGAGCCGTCTCTGGTATCCCTTTCCACCTGGGGAATCCATGTGTTTACGCTGCTGATCATTCCACTCAGCTTCCAGTATGTGTTTGTGGACGGTTTTACTGCGCTGGGACTTTCCAGAACTGCCCTGTTTCTCTCCATGTTCCGGAAAGGGGATTACATGCTTTTTACTATTTTCCTTCCCATCTTTTTCGGGGCCAGAAGCGCGTTCTACGCGCAGCCTATTGCAGACGGAATCGCCTCGGTTATGGCGACTGCTGCCTTTTTCCTCTTTTTCCGCAGACATCTGGAGAAGCGTCTGCAGCAGTGACTGTGAACAGTATTTAGAAAAACTTTCGTTGACATTTTGCTGAAATACTTTAAAATATTAGGAAACGGGAAAGGGGATGTAATTGATGAGAGACAAACTGAAATATCTTCTCCTGTTGCTGTTGTCTGTTCTGTGTCTGTCCGTACTGGGCGCCTGCGGCAAGGACGACAGCGCTGCGGAGGAGGAGGCTGCCCTGGATTCTGTATCTGCTTCCATGGACGGAACCGTGACAGCTTTTACCGGAAAGGAAATCAGTATAAATACTTCAGATAATGAAACACTGACTTTTGATATGACAAAAGCGGAACTGGACTGCAAAAACGGAATTATCCCTGGCAATGAAGTGACGCTTATTTATGTAGGTCCCCTGGACGGAACAGATACCAGTAAAGTCCGGCTTAGAAAGATCATCACCACAGACGATAATTCAGGCCTGCTTCCCACAGACGGGACAAAAGTGATCTCACCCAGCGGCGGCGCAGAAGGTTTTAATTCCGGAAAAGCCGGATACGATGAACCGGATTCCGGTGCCAAAGTGGAGGAGAAGACAGAGACCGTCACCGTAAAAAGCCCTGTAAATGTAAGAGCCGACGCGGCAAGCCAGGCAGAGGTCCTGGGCGTGCTCCAGGGAGGTGCCACAGTGACACGGACCGGAATCTGTGACAACGGATGGCATCGGATCGTCTATGAAGGGGAAACGGGATATGTGTGGGGAGATTATCTCTCTGACTGAAAAATTATAAGAAACCGGGTAGAATGAAATCCTTCCCGGTTTTTTATATTCGCCGTAACACAACCTGTCCTATCCCTCACAGCGCAGACGGATATCCCTGGAGGAACTCCCCACCCGGATCTCACAGCCTGCTGTAACTGTTTCTATCTCTATCACAACTTCCTTTTTCTCTCCTTTTTCAAGGAATATTTTTTCAAATCCGATAAGCTCCTGGAGCGGCGCATCTTTTTTTCCTCTTCTTATATATACCTGTGCTGTCTCTTTTCCGGCAGTCTCCCCTGTATTTTCAATCATAAAATGAATACACCCCCTCTCTCTTTCCAGCCGCAGTGCGCTGTATTCAAACGTTGTATAGGAAAGCCCGTGACCAAAGCAAAACTGCGGTTCTACCCCAAATGTATCATTGTACCTGTATCCGACATACATCCCTTCACCGTATGTAACCTTTTCACCCCCTGGAAATTCTCCCAGTACGTGTGCTGAGCAGTCTGTATGGGTTTTATAAAAAGTCTCCGGCAGTTTACCTGAGGGAACAGTCTCACCCAGCAGCACCTCTGCCAGGGCGCTGCCTCCCTCCATGCCCGCATACCATCCCCAGACCACAGTATCTGCCCGGTCAATCCAGGCCCCCATCTCCACCGGACTCCCCGCAACCATCACTACGATCATATCCGGTCTTACATTCAAAAGTTCAGAGATTAAAACATCCTGTTCATATGGAAGTTTCATATCTTCCCTGTCATTTCCTTCGCAGTCATGGCTGTGGTCCAGCCCGCCTATATAGATAACTGTATCATACTGATCTGCCAGACTGACTGCCTCAAGGCGGAGTTCCCGTCTTCTCATTTCCAGCCTGCTGTCTTTTGTTTCCCTTTTCCCTGTTTGACCTCCGCCATTCTCCAGGCTGGTCTCCTGCCATCCTTGCTTTTTCTCCTCTTTTATGTCCCCGCAGCTGCAGTATCCCTGCACAAAGTCCACCTGCACATTCCCCCCAAGACGGGATTTGAGCCCCATCAGAGGCGATATCTCATACAGTGCCTTTATCTCAGCACTTCCACCGCCATTGGCATGGAGACGCTCCGCATTTTCTCCGATCAGAAGTATACGCCTCAGTCTTTCTCTCTGCAGAGGCAGGCAGCCCTTCTCATTTTTCAGAAGAACTACTGATTCCCTGGCTGCCTCCAGTGCTTTCCTGCGGTGGCTGTCCGTGTTGTAACTGCCGGATTTCCGCCTGCCATCCAGCATATGCAGACGCATCATAAGAGCCAGTATACGTGTTACCTTCTCATCTATTTCACACTCCCTGATTTCTCCTGACAGCACTTTTTCCTTCAGCGGGTCCGCCATACAATACGCATCAAAATCAGATGTAACAGACATCTCAATATCCAGGCTGCAGGCCGCTGCCCTGTCTGTATGATGTACTGCCCCCCAATCGGAAATCACCACCCCGTCGTATGCCCACTCCTCCCTTAGTATCCTGTCCAGCAGAAACCGGCTCTCACAGCAGTGTTCCCCGCAGAGCCTGTTATACGCCCCCATGACTGCCATAGCTCCGCCTTTTGTCACAGCCTCGTAAAAAGCAGGAAGATATATCTGCCTCAACACCTGCTCCTCAATCTCCACATTCACCCATAGCCGCTCCGTCTCCTGGTTGTTCCCTGCAAAATGCTTTACACAGGCAGCCACATCAAAGAGCTGTACCCCCTGAATAAACGGCACTGCCATTTCCTTTGTCAGATACGGGTCTTCACTAAAATATTCAAAATTTCTTCCGCACAGAGGGCTTCTCTTTATATTGATTCCCGGAGCCAGTATTACGTCCTTTCCACGTCCCCTGGCCTCCTCGCCGAGCACACTCCCGATCTCCCCGGCCAGGGTTCTGTTCCAGGTGGCAGCCAGCGCGCTGTTGCAGGGAAGATATGTCACATAATCATCGGAATGGCCAATCGTCTTCCACCGGGTGCCCTCAAACTCATGACGTACTCCCATAGGTCCATCCGACATTTTAAGAGGCGGAATGCCCAGCCTCGGAATACCTGCCGTCTCAAAAAGCCGTGCCCCATGAAGCATCCCTGTTTTTTCATCCAGAGTCATCTCTTTTACCAGGCTTTCTGCCCTTTCTCTAATTTCTCTGTCCATACAACTGTCCTTTCTGTTCTCAATATACCCTGTGTTACTGACATCTGCAGACAAACTCTTTCGACGAATCTGTTACCTCAACAATGCTGTCCTGCCCATCCACCACAAGGCTGCCTCCGCTCACACTGCTGAAGATAAAATTCACAAACCGGAGACGGCAGCCGCTGCAGGATGTTGTTCTGCCGAATATGGTCTCACCTTTCTGTTCCAGGACAACACTGAGCACTTCTTTTCCGTCCTCATATACCACTGTCTCGGCTTTTTCCCGCAGAGTATATATCTTCAGCTCTATATCATCACCATAAGGGTCTGCCGCCCTGCACCGTCTGCCGGCGGTGGGCAGAATTGTATTTTCCCTTACCCATAGGGGAATGGAAAGATATCCGTGGCGTTCCCTGCGCCAGCCGCCTCCCACCACAGCCTCCCCCGTAAAATAGTTCGTCCATGTCCCCTGAGGAAGATAATAGGATGCCACTCCGTCCTCGCTGAAAACAGGTGCCACCAACAGCTTCTCCCCGAGCATATACTGTCTGTCCAGGTAAAAACAGGCCGGGTCCTGTTCAAACTCCAGTACCATACTTCTCATCATAGGAATACCCGTCTTTGCAGTCTCCACAGCACTGCTGCAGAGATATGGCAGTAATTCCAGTTTCAAGTTGGTAAAACAGCGCAGCACTTCCACTGACTCCTCATCATATACCCAGGGCACACGGTACGAAGTACTTCCGTGAAGTCTGCTGTGGGAGGAAAGCAGGCCGAAAGCGGCCCATCTCTTGTACACATCCGGTGTGGACGTACTCTCAAATCCACCTATATCATGGCTCCAGTATCCGAATCCTGACATGGTAAGAGACAGTCCGCCTCTCAGACTCTCTGCCATGGCTTCATAATTAGACCAGCAGTCCCCACCCCAGTGTACCGGGAATTTCTGCCCCCCGACCGTAGCTGATCTTGCAAACAATACAGCATCCTGCGCTCCCCTTTTCTTCTGCAGCAGTTCATACACAGTTTTATTGTACAGATAGGTATAGAAGTTATGCATCTTCACCGGATTGGAACCGTCATGGTATCTGATGTCCTCTGTAGGAATCCGTTCCCCAAAATCCGTCTTAAAGCAGTCCACTCCCATATCGAGAAGTTTTTCCAGTTTTTCCTGGTACCATTGGCAGGCCATAGGATTTGTAAAGTCCACCAGCGCCATTCCCGGCTGCCACATATCCCACTGCCACACATCCCCGTTTTCCCTCCTGACCAGATATCCCTTATCCATTCCCTCCTCAAACAGACAGGATTCCTCTGCAATATAGGGATTGATCCAGACACAGATTTTCAGCCCCTTCGCTCTGATTCTGGCAAGCATTCCCTCCGGGTCGGGAAATACTCTACTGTCCCATATAAAGTCACTCCAATGGAATTCCTTCATCCAGAAACAGTCAAAATGGAAAACCTGCAGTGGTATTCCACGTTCCTCCATCCCATCAATAAAGCTCATGACTGTCTTCTCATCATAGTTTGTGGTAAAGGATGTTGACAGCCACAGCCCGAATGTCCATTTCGGAGGCAGAGACGGTTTCCCTGTCAGGCTGGTATAACGCTCCAGAACCTCTTTCATAGACGGCCCATTGAGAAAGAAATAATCAAGACATTCCCCCGGTACACTGAATTCCACCTTAGATACCTGCTCTGTCCCCACCTCAAAAGAAACCTTCTCCGGGTGGTTCACAAATACGCCGTATCCCCTGCTTGTGAGATAAAAAGGGATATTCTTATAGGACTGGTCTGTACTTGTTCCGCCGTCCTCGTTCCAGATATCTACGCTCTGCCCGTTTTTGATAAATGGCGTGAACCTTTCTCCAAGACCATAGACCAGTTCTCCCACCGATAATCCTAACTGCTGCCTCATATAGGCATCCTGACTGCCCTTGTCGTAGGCGTATCCCTTCCAGTCTGTTTTCATATAAGCCAGATCACGGCCGCTGCTTTTTGAAAGTATCTCACCGTTTCGCTCATATGTCATACTCCAGTTTTCTTTTGTCAGTACCAGTGTTAATGTGCCGCTTGAGATTCTTATGGTTTCCTCATCTTCCCGGACATCCATATCTACCGGTTCCCCTGCATTTAACTCAAATTCCGGGCCGTTTCTCTTCATACCCTTGTGATGGCGGGTCCGGACTCTCAGTACCTCCGGCATAGGCGAGGTGATTTCAAGGGTCAGATTGATTCCTCCCAATGTATCCCCCCGGTGCCTGATTCTGGCTGTTGGCGCACAGATAACCACTCTCTTCTTCTCTTTTTCCACAAAATAAACCTGCTGCGGTGCAAAACATTCACATCCTTCTTTTTGCAGCCAGCATCCGTTGCTGAATTTCATATCCTGTTTCCTCCTTTTGTGTCATACAGTGTAAACTTACTTCTGACTTGAATTATAGTTGAGAGCCGGTCCCCTGCCTACTGATATAATTCAAGGGAAAACACGCAAGAAATCAGAGGATCCCTCTAAAAATAGATATAAAACACCACCAAAAATTACCGTATCTTTTTTTCTTATCAGCTTTTCATTCTTCCGGAAAGCCGATATAATAAAAGCAAGAAAGAAAGGGCGGAATCCTCTATGACACGAAAGAAGATATTGGATGTTTTTACAAAGATCAGGGTACAGAAGCAGCTTTATATCATCTTTTTTATTGCTATTTTCATCCCTGTTATTACTATTGGAAATTACCTTGTCTATAATACACGCGCTCTGCTCCTGGAACACTATGAAGACCAGTCACATTCTGATAATCTGAGGGTCAAGTCCCTCCTCCTTGACCTGACCGCCAACCTGCATAACAAAGCGGAGTCCCTGGCCTCTGACAATGAACTGGTCCGTCTGCTTGTCTCCTCCTATTCATCACCGGGCGAGTCTGCACAGGCAATGGAGGCATATGATGGCTTCCGCACTCTTCTGTCTGAGGATGTATCTATCCAGCATTTATCTGTCTATACCTTTAACACAACGCTTGGGGAAGGGAAATATATTCACCAGATAACAGATGATATCCAGAAAGAAGACTGGTTTGAAAGGGCCTCCAAAACCATGACTCCATTCTGGACAGAGGAGATGGTGGCAGATGACTTCGGAAACGAATCACTTATGCTATGCCTGCACTCCAGAATCTTTCTGCCTCAGATCAACAGCTACGCGATTCTCAATCTGACAGTGAGCAGCAACCATATCAAGAACAGAATAGAAAACAGTACACTAAACACGGTACTGTGGCTGGAAGGTGATGAAATCTTCTACTGCAGCGACCGCCGCGCCATAGATACCAATCTGGAAGCGTATGCCAAAGGCCCCACCGGATATTATCTAGGAAAAATACGTTTGCAGGATTACAGTGTCATCGGATGCGTCTCATCCATGTCCACCGCTTACTCCGATGACATATTCCACGCGGCATCCCTTAATTATGACGGATACCCATACATCAATAAAATCACCAGAATATACCTGGCAATTCTGCTGCTGATCCTCTTCATCACCAGCACTTTTATTTACATCTTCTCCCGGTATTTCAGCCGACGTGTTATTACACTGAGGGAGTCCATGCACAAGGCCAGCCAGGGTAGTTACCATATCACAGATACTTTTCACGGTGAGGATGAGATTTCGGAAGCTTTTGCGGACCTGAATGTGATGGTGCAGGACATTCTGCGCAAGGAGGCCTCCGTGTATGAGGCACAGATCAAAGCCCAGGAGCTTACCAACCAGCAGCAGCGCATGGAATTCAAAATGCTGGCCAGCCAGATAAATCCGCATTTTCTATACAACACACTGGAAACCATACGCATGCGTTCCCTGAAGGCCGGCAATACAGATGTAGCCACTGCCGTAAAACTCCTCGGAAAATCCATGCGGTATGTATTGGAGAATACTGCCACCTCCTTTAGCACCCTGGCAAAAGAGCTGGACTATATCCAGACTTATCTGGCGATTCAGAAGTTGCGTTTTCATGACAGGGTGAACTATTCCCTGAGGACGCCGCCGGATATGAACCTGTCAGAATATCAGATCCTGCCTCTCCTGCTGCAGCCCATAGTAGAAAATGCTATCCTGCATGGGCTGGAGGAGGTGGAACAGAACGGTAAGATCATTATCCACATCCATATAAAAGAAAAAAAACTATACATCGAAATTTTCGATAACGGCTGCGGCATGACACCCGGGGAACTGGAACAGATGAACCGAAATATTTACCAGCACCCAAAAGAATCCACCAAAAGCATCGGGCTTTTTAACATTTACCAGAGAATTGTGCTATGTTACGGCCCCGGATACGGACTGAAAGCTAAAAGCAGGAAACAGCGCGGCACTCTGATCACCATGGTTCTGCCTGCACAGAAATTCGGAAGGGAGAAAGAAGAATGAAACTTTTTATCGCTGATGATGAAATAGATGTCAGAGAAGGTATCCGTTACCTTCTGGATTGGGAAAAACTCGGATTTTTTATTTGCGGTGAGGGCAAAAACGGCCAGAACACACTGGAACAGATATTAAAATCACATCCTGACGTGGTCCTGCTGGATATCCGTATGCCCAAACTTTCCGGGCTTGAAGTGGTAAAGCAGGCAAAGGAAAGGGGCTTCCGGGGGCGTTTTATCATTCTGAGCGGATACTCTGACTTTTCCTATGCGCAGGAAGCCATCCGTTTCGGTGTGACCTGTTATCTCACCAAACCAATTGACGAGGATGAATTGGAAAAAGCCGTTCTGGAAGCCAGGGATTCCATTCAAAAAGAACAGGAGACCCGGAAAAAACTGGTCCAGTACCGTGACCGGGCAAGAGAATCCATCCTGCAGGACGTTCTCTGCGGCAAAGCCAACTATGACCTGCTGGACTACCATGACATTATGCTGGAATCCTCTGTCTATCAGGCCGTTATATACACCAACTACAATCAGGAATCTTTTCAGACCACATGGGATTTTGCCGGTATCCTGAGACTTGCCAACAGGAACCATAATTCCCTGGATTATATTAGAATGGATAACCGGAACGTCATCATTCTGAAAGGAGAATTTGCGCTGAACCGTTTTCAGGAACTGGTTGAACATCATATCAGCCAGCCACAGAAAGGTTCCCCTCTGGATTCCCTGTTTCTCACCTATGGAAGGCCTGTATATTCTGTGGATCAGATCCACACCTCTTACGAGGATGCCGAACTTCTGATGAAACGCAGATTCTTCTGCCGTTTTAACCAGCATGTGCTGGGCTGTGGGGACCTGCCGAAGGAGGCACCTGTTCTTTCACAGAGCACTGTCCCGGAGGATATCTATTCCCAGCGTATCTCTAACTATATAAAATCCGGGAACCGGCATATGCTCCTTGAAACACTGGATGAGCTGAAAGATGCTCTGTATCATACAGATACGGAGATATCCCTTTTAAAACACTTTCTGGCTGATATTATGATCCAGGTAAAGTCCATAATCACACACACCTACGGCAGCATGGATATTCCATTTCCAAACAATGCAGCCATTATAAGCACCCTGGAAGAGAAATGCTACCTGTATGAAATACTGCAGTTCTTCACTATTCAGTTTGAGATGGCCATGAATGCCATAGGCTCCCCCACAAAGGAGAGCGTTATGGATGGAATCCTCCAGTACATCCGGCACAACTACCAGGAAAATCTGAAGCTTGGAACCCTCGCCGAGCTGTTCGGATACAACAGCTCCTATCTGGGCAAAGTCTTCAGCAAGGCTGCCGGCAGGAATTTCAACGTCTATATAGACGAAGTCCGCATAGAAAACTCCAAAAAGCTGCTCCTTGACCACGATTATAAAGTCTATGAGATCTCCCAGCTTGTAGGTTATACAAATGTAGATTATTTCCACAAAAAATTCAAAAAATATGTAGGCATGAGTCCGGCGGAATACCGGAAGTCACATACACAGGAATAAAAATGCACCGTTCATGCAGAAACAGCGAAACCTTTCGACCGGTTTCGCTGTCTCTGCGTTTGTTATTTATTTCTGCTGTTATACTCCTCCACTGCTTGAATCCTGCAGGCTGACTGTTCTTTTGCATTTTTCATATCCAGCTCCAGAACCTCCTCGTAGCCGAGTCCCTTGACTGTATCCTGCATGTGTTTCAGAATACTTTCAAATTCCGTCTCATCTTTGGCAAATACCATCTTCCACGAATCATCCACAATGACTGTCTTACACTGGTTTCTGAGTGTAGTGATATCCGATGACTCCTCCGGTTGTATATAAGAGGTTCCCGGCGAAACTGACAGGGCATCTTTGCTTTCCAGAAACTCTATGGTAGTCTTTGCCCCTCCGGACTTATCCTGCCAGTCAGTATCCAGCGGTGTGGTGTTTTTCTCCAGCACGGATGACCACATGGTGGATAGATAGGGCTCGCCAATTCTAGGGTCAATGTCAACAGGTGACAGAGGCTTAAAGTTTAGTGCCGGGCCGCCGTCTGTCCATTCACCGCCGCCCCACTCTTCAGGGACTTCCACCTTCTCACCTGCAAGTGCCTTATCTCCAAATTCTGTACGCACAGCTCTGTCGTCCTTGATCTCCCAGGTCAGTCCCTCCGGTCCTGCTCCGCCTCCGGACTGTCCGCCAATTTCCATGCCTTCCGGTGAGTACAGCCAGTCAATGAAATCTGCCATCCTCTCAGGATCCTTTGCCTGGCTACCGATCCCTATGATGGTCTTTCCATTTCCCTCTGCATAACAGCCAAAGGAGAAGGGAGAACTGTCTTCAATAAATGCCGGCATAAAGCCCTTTCCTTCCTTTTTCCGCTCTGCGGTATTGTAAAAGGCCGGCCCCTGATAAGACCACAGAGAGGTAAGTATCTGACCATCCCGATATTTATTTGAGAGGATATCATAATTCTGTGTGGTGGACTCCGGATCCACAAGACCTGCCTGGTTAGCTTCAAAAAGGAACCTCAGTGCCTGTACATACACACCATCACTTGACACCACATCCTGATCATCACTGCCGTCCGCTTTGGACAGCACGAACCCCAGCTCGTTATATCCATATAAGGAAGCATAGTTTTTTGCCCCCACCATCATATTTCCATCCCAGTCCTTGAACAGAGAGATGGCATAGGTTGGTTTGCCGGAATCACTCTGCGGTGTATTCTCCTGCATGGCTTTCATAACAGGGATGAAATCTTCAAGCGTCTTCATCTGTGGATATCCGGCTTCCTTATAAGAATCCCATCTCACATAGGGGGATACCAGAGGCTCGATCCCATCTGCAGATACCTCCGGTGACTGGTTGGATATCTCACTGGGAATGCCGAAAATCCCCTCCTGGCCGGCACTCTCATTGACCTTCTTGATCGCTGTCTCATAATTTTTCATGATCTCTTTATCTTCCAGCAATTCCGTCATATCAGCCAGAAGCCCCGCTTTTACCATATTACTGAAGCGACCGTTGTCTGCACCTGCAATGATCAGATCGCCCAGGTTGCCTGCTGCTGAACGTGTCTGGAACAAGGTATCGCCTCCACCCGCCACATTGGGCGCAATGATATTGAGCTCCATATTGAACTTATCCCTCACCACTTTCGCAAACCAGCCAGACTGGATTCCCTGGTAATTTGCCAGGGCGTCAAATACGTCCACTGTGATGAATTCTTTATATTTGCTGTTGCTGCTGCCTGCGGAAGCGCTCTTTTCTTCTCCGCATCCTGACAAAACAACAGATACTGTCATAGTAAGACACAAAAATATACCAATCAAACGTTTTTTCATTTTCTATCTCCTCTCATCCTTTCACAGATCCAATCATGATTCCTTTTACAAAGAACCTCTGGAACACAGGATAAACAAATAATATTGGAAGCACCACGATTACGGATACTGTCATGCGAATAGACGTCGGCGTCTGCTGTGTGGCAAGTGTCATCGCATTTATGGCGCCAGTGCCATTATTCCGCACCATAGCGGCCAGGGAACTGGCCTGGTTAATATATGTATACAGAAGATACTGCAGGGAGTACAACTTCTGATCGGTTATGTAAAGGAGGGTATCCTGAAAAGAATTCCACTGTCCCACCGCCGAGAAGATTGCGACTGTAGCCAGTATCGGTTTTGCTGTGGGCAGGATGATCTTCCCGAATATTGTGAAGATTCCGGCTCCATCAATCTCCGCTGCCTCCTGCAGGGATTTTGGCATGGACTCAATATAAGTTTTCACAAGTATGATATTGAACGGCTGTACAATGGCCGGGATCACATATACCCAAAAGGTATTCGTCAGATGCAGTGTCTGCATGGTGATGAACATGGGTATCAAACCGGCATTGAAATACATGGTGATCACAAAGAACCTGTACCAGAATTTTCTGTGCCATAATCTCTCCTGTGTAAACATAAATCCCAAAAATGCTGAGGCTAGTACCGTACAAGCAGTTCCCAGCACAGTCCTTCCAAGGGAAACCAAAGCCGCTGTAGACAGTCCGTCCAGCATGAGTACCTGCCTGTAATTATCAAAGTGAACCGATTTCGGCAGGAAATTGATCAGACCGTTGGAGCTCAGGTCATTGGCACTTATGGTGTTGACGATCATATAGTAAAACGGATAGACACAAATCAGAGTAATTATGAGAAATACCAGATAATTCACAATCTGGAATACCATATCACCCGGTTTTATCTTTCTGCGCTTTTTCACATCTGCCTTCATAAAACTTCCCCCTTCTAAATGATAGACTCTCCGCGAGTCTTCTTGGAAACCAGGTTAACAAGTACCAGAAGGGTAACGCTGATAATACTTTTCAGCATACTGATTGCAGTAGCCAGTGACAAGCTGCTCCCTGTCATACCTATATTATACACGTAAAGATCCAACACCTGAATATGTTCTTTATTGAAAGAGTTCTGGAACACATAATACTGGTCCATGCCATTATTCAGGAAGTTGGCTACCGACATCATGAGCAGTACAAAAAACGTGGGCATAAGTGCAGGCAGCGTAATATTTCGCATTAACTGGAACCTGTTGGCACCATCCACTCTCGCGGCCTCATAGAGCTCCGCGTCAATGCCGGCAATCGCTGCCAGATACATAATGGCCCCCCAGCCGAGCCCTTTCCAAAGATTCCAAAGTGTCATCCACAGATATGTATGGGCATCGCTGTCCAAAAAACGGATGGGTGAGGTAATGATGCCCAGATTCTGCAGCAGAGTATTTACCATACCGCTGTCTGTGAAAAGGCTGAATGCCACAGAATACACAAGCACCCAGCTTATGAAATTGGGAAGGGTGGTCAGGGTCTGTACCAGATTCTTGAACCATTTGCATTTGATCTCATTCAGGAAAACAGCAAATCCTATGGGCAGCATGGATGTGAGGATTCCCAGCAGGCTCATGGCAAATGTGTTCTTCATTACCTGCACCATCTGTGCAACCTGTGTTTTGTTGGCAAAAAGAGTTTTGAACCACTTCAAGCCTACAAAATCACATTGTGACAATTTAAGCGGAGGCTTATAATCAAACAGCGCATAGATCCATCCGTGCAGTGGAAAGTAAGAGAACAGGAAGCTCAGTATAATGAACGGTACAATGCAGTAGAACAGCCTGCGGCTCTGGGTAGATGATTTTCTCATTCTTTCTATCTCCTTCTATTTTATTTTGCTGCAGCTTATCTTCAAGTCACGATTATTGTAACATTCTATGTTTTGCCGGAATACCGTCCAAATCGGACTGCTGATATGGAGAAAATCATATTTTTACAGGTGTTTTTGGCAAATCTCTATTTTGTTCTGTATTTTATCTCGATTCTTTTCTATAGTTTTTTGGCCGGTTCTCCCCTACTATGAATTCAGTAACCGGAACAGTCTAAAAAACCACTCCCGGCAGACTCTAATACAATAAATACCTGTTAAGGTAAAGGAGGTTTCTATGAAATTCAACATTGACAGTCCTGTTTTTCAATTTCTGGGCACGCTTGCTGATTTTACATTACTCAATCTTGTCTTCCTGGTAAGCTGTATCCCTGTGGTCACGATCGGTCCTGCCGTATGTGCTCTCTTCTCAGTTGTCCTTGGGGAGGTCAGAGGAGAACATGGCGATATGGTCCGCACATATATGCGCGCTGTGAAGGAGAACTTCAGATCCTCCTGCTTTCTGGCTCTTTTCTACTTTATTACCGGCGCCCTGCTGCTGTTTCATTTCGCCTTCTGGCTGCAGATGAATACATGGATGGGAAATGCTGTGCTGGTGCTCCTTACATTCTGTACAGCCTTATATGTCCTTTCCCTGATGTACGCCTTTGCGCTGAATGCCCGCTTTGAAAATCCTATCAGGAGAACGCTTAAGAATGCGGTACTGCTGGCACTCTCAAATCCAAAGCAGACCGTTCTCCTGCTTCTTATGGCGGCCGCCACAGTGCTTCTATTTTATGTCAACCCGTTTTTCCGTATCCTTCTTGTACTTTTCGGCAGTTCTTTTCTGGCATACTGTCAGGCTTTTCCGCTCACCAGGGTCTTCAGAAAATATGAATAAACACACAGAAAAAGGACACCTCAGCCGAAGTGTCCTTTTTCTGTATAAAATCATATTTTATTTTCTGCATATCAGCCGGTTTATCTGGGCTCCCATATATCCTCCTCCGAACCCATTGTCTATATTCACCACCGAAATCCCTTCCGCACAGGAATTCAGCATGGTCAGAAGGGCTGACAGTCCGCCGAAGTTGGCTCCATATCCTATGGAGGTGGGCACTGCAATGACCGGCACCTCCACAAGGCCGGCAACCACACCGGCCAGGGCGCCCTCCATTCCGGCCACGGCCACAATGGCGTTGGCGTGGCGCAGACGGTCCTGCTGGGAGAGAAGGCGGTGGATTCCCGCTACACCTACATCGTAAATACGCTCCACATTGGCGCCAAAATACTCTGCGGTCCTGGCTGCCTCCTCGGCCACCGGAATGTCGGACGTACCGCCGGTACAGACAGCCACGCATCCCTCTTTTGCCGCATTCTCCTTCTCAATGACAAGGATATGGGAAAGGGGGTCGTACTGTACCTGGGGAAGTACCTCCTTCACAGCAAGATACTGGTCCTCTCTGGCTCTTGTGCCCAGGACACAGCCGTCCTGCTGGTAAAAATGCTGATAAATGCCTACCAGGTGGTCCGTGGCTTTTCCGGAACAGAACACTACTTCACCGAACCCGGAACGGATTCTGCGGTGATGGTCAAGCTTTGCATAGCCCAGGTCCTCGTAAGGTATCTTTTCCAGCATTTGCTCCGCGGTTTCAAGAGACATCTCTCCGCTTTTCACCTGGAGCAGTATATTTTGAATATCCATATATCTTTCCTCTTTATAAGATTTCAACACCGGCATTGCTGCAGGCAGTCAGGGTAGCTTCGTCCCAGATGGAGGACTGTACCTCTCCCACATGTACCTTCTGCAGAAGAAGCATGCACACCCTGGACTGGCCGATGCCGCCGCCGATAGTGAGGGGCAGTTCGTTGTTTAAAAGCATTTTGTGGAAAGTCAGGTTCCTGCGCTCATTGCATCCGGCTTTATCAAGCTGTTCACTGAGGGTTTTGGCATCCACACGGATTCCCATGGATGAAATCTCCATGGCACACTGCAGAGGCTCATGCCAGAACAACAGGTCACCGTTTAATTTCCAGTCATCATAGTCCGGTGCCCGGCCGTCATGCTTTTCCCCTGATTTTAACAGGTCACCGATCTGCATGATGAAGATCGTCTTCTTCTCCCTGGCGTAGGCGTTCTCCCTCTCCTTCGGCGTCAGGTCAGGATACATATCCTCCAGTTCCTGGGAAGTGATGAAGGACACCTCACGGCACAGCTCTGTGTCCAGGTTTTCATAGTGGTATTTCACCTCTTCCAGCGCGTTGCAGATGGAGTTCACGATTCTGGTCACCGTATCCTTCAGATAATCCAGGTTCCTGTCTTCCGCTGTGATGATCTTTTCCCAGTCCCACTGGTCCACATACGCGGAGTGCAGATTGTCAAGCTCCTCATCCCTTCGGATGGCGTTCATATCGCAGAGGATTCCTTTTCCCACATGAAAATCATAGCGGTAAAGGGCCATACGTTTCCATTTTGCCAGGGAATGCACGACCTGGGCATTCATATTTGCATCCGGGATATCAAATGTTACAGGGCGCTCCACACCGTTCAGATCATCATTCAGACCGGAAGCCGGATCTACGAAAACCGGCGCTGTCACTCTTTTCAGATTTAAAGCCAAACATAGTTTCTTCTGCATCAGATTCTTGATGATACCAATCGCTTCCTGTGTCTCATAGCTGGATAAGCATGAATGATACTTCTCTGGTATTGTTACTTTTCCCATGTCTCTTTCCTCCCGTTTTTTATGTTCTATGGAATGTCTGCATCTGCCCGTTTTCGGCGGATAACAACTGTTTTTTATTTTATTATAAAAAAGCAGTGTTGTAAATAGTCAATTCCCTCATCAGCTTACTGTCCGCTCCGTGTCCGGCGGGACAGCGGCGTGTGAGCAGCATCTTAATCAAACCGCCGTATCCGCTTTCTGTACGCACCTATGAGGATCACCATGGCGCCCAGCCAGGCACCTGTCTCGGCAAAATAGATGCCCTCTTTTCCTATTATAAGGGGCAGAAGGAGCGCAATAAGGATTCTCATGACCAGCTCCGCGATTCCGGAGCACATGGGAATGAGGGTATCACCCATGCCCTGCAGGGCGGAGCGGTAAATATGGAGCAGATAGAGAATGATCAGTGTTGCCCCCATGACCGCCAGATAATTATATGCAATGGTCAGCACTTCTGATGCATTGGATGCCTCCGGGGAGATAAATATTTTCAGGATACTGCGCCCGAAAAGGAGAAGCACAGCACCGATGGCAACTGCGATCCCTATGGATATCTTCGCTGAGGCACGGACACCTTCCTTGATTCTGCCGTATTTCCCTGCCCCCAGGTTCTGTCCCACAAAGGAGGATGTGGCGTAGCCAAAGGAGACTGCCGCCAGCTCCAGAAGACCGTACAGCTTGTTGGTTGCCGTAAAACCGGCTACATATAAAAGGCCGAATCCGTTGATGACATACTGGATGACAATGCCTCCGAAACCGATGATCACATTCTGGAATGCCACGGGTATGCCAAGGCCCAGCAGATGCCCTGCCATCTCCCAATCCCATTTCCAGTCCGCTTTTTCTATATTCCAGATACCGTACTTTTTAAGCTGCCAAAAGCAGATGGCGCCTGAACATACCTGGGCCAGCACAGTTCCCAGCGCTGCGCCCTCCACGCCCCAGTGAAATACCAGGACAAAGATAAGGTCCAGGATAATATTAACGGCAGAAGCTCCTATCATGGCCCGCAGCGGCGTCTGGCTGTCCCCCATGGCCCGCAGGATACCGGAGCAGATATTGTAAAGAGCCGTTGCCACCAGTCCGAACATGAGGATCAGCAGATAATTATGGGCCGGCTGGCGGATATTATCCGGCACACGAAGCAGGCCAAGCAGGCGGGACAGATTGCCGATGAACAGAGCCATGATCAGCAGAGTGATCAGGCTTCCCGTCCACACGGACATTGCCACTGCCTTTTTCAGGCGTTTTTCATCTTTTGCCCCGAAGCACTGGGCAATGAGTACGGAAAAGCCCTGGGCCACGCCTGTGATCCCTCCCATGGCCGTAAAACTCAGCCAGTCTGAAGTTCCAAGGGCTGCAAGAGCCTCCACACCCACGCCGCGCCCTACAATGACACTGTCCATCACGGTATATAGCTGCTGGAATACGTTTCCCAGCATGAGGGGAAGGGCAAAGGAAACGATGATACCTGCCGGCTTCCCGCTTGTCATATCTCTTGTCTTTTGTCTCATCACATTCTCCTCTTTCACCTGTGCCCGGTACAAAAAAACGCACAGCCTGTAATGTTGTATTATATCACTTTTACAGGCTGTGCGGTAGACATTATTCGATTCTGTTTTTCACTCTATTTCCCCAGACGTATCACATTCCAGGATGCTTTTTTCAGTACACTGGTCATGACGCCGTCATCCAGGCTGCTGCGGTTATCCGCATTGGCGGGAGCGACTTTTTCCATTCCCAGGCCGTTGACTGCTTTCAGGTCTTCATTTTCCAGAACGATGTGTTCCAGGATACGGTATCCCTCAAAGCTTCTCACATCTGTGCTAAGTTCCACATCTTCCTCCAGGTTACGATTCACGGCAAAGATGGTCACCTCATCTGCCTCCTCATTGTAGACAGCTACAGATTCCACGTCAGTGATCTCATCGTGTTTTGCCGTGGCATGTTTTGTACTGTTCATAACAGGCAGAAGAGCCACACCGCGTCCGTATTTGGATGCGTGCATAAACGGATAGAAAATGGTCTGTTTCCAGGCGCCGCCTGCGGCATCTGTCATGATGGGTGCGATCACGTTCACAAGCTGCGCAAGGCATGCCATCTTCACACGGTCTGCGTGTCTGATCAAAGTGATGAGCATCAGGCCCACCAACAGGGCATCCTCGAAGTTGTAGATATCCTCCAGCATGGGCGGTGCCACCTGCCACGGATGGTTCTCTGTGATGTCATCATCCGCCGCGTTGGAGTGGAACCATACATTCCATTCATCAAAGCTCAGATTCATAACCTTCTTACTACGTTTTTTAGCCTTTACATAGTCACAGGTGGAAATGATGGTGCGGATGAAATCATCCATATCATCTGACTGTGCCAGAAAATCATTGCTGTCATCATCCCGGTTTCCGTAATACTGATGCATGGAGATATAATCCACGTAGTCATATGTATGGGAAAGTGTAACTGCCTCCCAGTCAGGGAATGTAGGCATATCCCGGTTGGAGCTTCCGCAGGATACCAGCTCAATAGACGGGTCGATCAGGCGCATTGCCTTTGCGGTCTCCTCAGCCAGACGTCCGTACTCCTCCATGGTCTTATGACCGATCTGCCAGGGGCCGTCCATCTCATTTCCCAGGCACCATACTTTGATGTTGTGCGGGTCTTTCACTCCGTGTCTGACACGCATATCACTGTATTTTGTTCCTGACGGGTGGTTGCAGTATTCCAGCAGATTGCAGGCATCGGAGATCCCCCTTGTGCCCAGGTTCACTGCCATCATCACCTCTGAGTTCACCTGTTTTGCCCATTTTGAAAATTCGTTGAGGCCAACCTCATTTTTCTCCAGGCTTCTCCAGGCCAGTTCCAGGCGGTTTGGACGTTCCTCCACCGGACCTACGGAATCCTCCCAGTAGAAATTGGAGACAAAGTTTCCGCCCGGATAGCGGATGATGGGTACGTCCAGCTCCTTTACAAGCTGTACCACGTCCTGACGGAATCCGTCCTTGTCCGCAGCCGGATGTCCCGGCTGATAGATGCCTTCGTACACGGCACGTCCCAGATGCTCAATGAAGGAACCGTAAATCCTCTTGTCCACAGGTGCGATACGGAATTCCTTGTCCAGCACCATCTTTGCACGTCTGCTCATAAAATCAAATCCTCCTAAAATAAGTCATGTACTATGGGGTAATTATAACACTTGTATGGAAGTCCGGTAAACTTGTGCTTTCCCTTGTCACTCTTTTACAGCGCCGGCTGTCATACCTTCGATGAAATACTTCTGGAAGCATACGAACAGGATGAAGATCGGCACAATGGAGAAGAAGGAACCCACTACCAGCAGGCTGTAATTATCTCCGTAAGGGTTGATCAGGGTGTTCAGACCAAGGGTCAGCGTATACTTTTCAGAAGAACGAATCACCAGCAGCGGCCACAGGTAGTTGTTCCATGCATTCATACCATTTAAAATAGCCATTGCGGCAAAAGCCGGCTTCATGATCGGAATGATCAGTTTGAAGAAAATACCGTACTCTGTGGCACCGTCAATACGTCCTGCTTCTATCAGAGACTTCGGCAGCCCCAGCAGATACTGCCTGAAGAAGAAGATGGTTGACGCGTGAGCCAGGAAGGGAAGCACAATTGCTCCGTAATTATCCATCATTCCCCAGCTTGAGATCTGTTTGTACAGAGGAAGCATAACAACTTCCAGAGGAATGGAGAGGATGATCAGTACGATCACAAAGAGTACCTGTCTTCCTTTAAATTCATAGGCCGCAAACCCGTATGCCACGAACGCGCTGATGAGCAGCGTGAGCACCACTGTGATCACGGTCAGGATGATACTGTTCGTAAACCAGGTCCAGTAATCATGGGAGCCTGTGAACAGAAGCACATAGTTGTCCAGGTTCATGACAGAAAAATCCAGGTCCAGATTCAGCCCATACTGAAGCAGATGTCCGCCCGGCTTAAAGCTTGCCAGAAATATGGCATAGATGGGCAGGATGATCAGAACAGCCAGGATGGTAAAAAGGACGAGCAGACCTGCTGTGGCAAATCTGTCTTTTTTTCTTCTTGCTTCGTTTTTATCCATAGCCATATCAGCGTTCCTCCTTCTTGAATGTTCCGGTCACGGTAAGCTGAATCAGGTTGACGATCATGACCACGATCAGCAAGACCAGACCAACGGCACAGGCATAACCCATAGCCCGTTTTTCAATACCCTGGCGGTACAGATATCCCACAATGGTAAGACCGATATTCTGCGGTGAGTTGTTTCCCTTCCATAACATGTAGCTTTCCAGGAACATGGACAGACCTGCATAGATACTGATGGTCAGCACGTATACGGTTGTTGGTTTCACAAGCGGAAAGGAGATTTTTTTGAACTGCTGCCATTTGGACGCACCGTCTATGGATGCTGCCTCGTATAAATCCGTGGAAATACTCTGTAATCCGGCAAGGAAATAGAGAATATTTACACCGGTCCATCTCCAGCAGGCTACCAGAAGCAGTGCAAAATATCCGGTCCACTGGCCTTTCAGCCATTTGATGGGGGAATGTCCGAACAATTCAATCACGCGGTTTGCCAAAGCTGTATCCATTTCTCCGAAGATCAGACGGAAAATGGTACCTGCAACAACGACGGATGTCAGCGCCGGCAGGAAATAAATGGATTTGAAAAATCCGGGTTTTTTCATTAATTTACTGTTCAGAAGACTTGCAAATAAAAGCGGGAACGGAATCAGCAGCGCGCAGGTTCCGATCATATATTTTACACTGTTCCAAACTGCCTTCAGGAAAATCTTATCAGACAGAAGCCTCTCATAGTTTTTTAATCCTACCCATTTATCTTTTAACACATCCTGAAAGCTTAAAAGTACGCCGTTTCCAATCGGGAAAATCCAGAATAACAGTACCGTAAGTACAAACGGCAAGACAAACACGTAAGGAGCTGCTTTCTGTGAGTAAAAGAATTTTTTCACTTTGTTCATTTTATACTCCTTTCTCTCTCCTCCAACAAAACTGCAGCCTGACCCGACGGTCAGGCCGCAGCGATAACTTATGAATTTTTATTCAGCAAATTCGTTCTCTAAGGAATCCTGTGCATCATCAAGAGCTGTCTTCACATCTGCGTCAGATTCAAAAATATCGTTCAGTGTAACGGTACAGAAGGTGTTGTTTACAGACGGCATTTTCTCGTCTGTATAGCATTTCAGAAGGCCGATGCCGTCAGCCAGTTCGTTCAGTGTGTCAAATGGTTTTGTATTGAAATACTGGATAAATGCATTGTCCGGGTTCTCTGTAATGGCTGTGTCTGTCCAGAGAGCTGTGTTGACCGGATCAAATCCCAATACATTCCATACTTCCTCGTTGGCTGTCTCGGAAAGTTTGATATAAGCAAATACTTCTGCTGCCAGGTCTGCGTTCTCACTGCCTGCCACAACTGCGGTACCTGTTCCGCCGCCGCCGATGGTCTTAACCGCGTCGTTGTCACCCCATACCGGAGGAGCTGCGATGGCTACTTTGCCTTTCAGGTCTGTCATGTAGCTTGTGTAACGGCTTGTCTGCCAGAACGGCATGATAGCTGCTGCCACATCACCGGAGTTGAATAACGGATATGCTTCCTCATTGTCCGGCTGTCCGCCTGCGATGGTATCCAGGGCGCCTGCTGCCTGCATGTCTTTCATATACTGTAAGCACTCTACCATTTTGTCATTGTTTACATCCAGCTTGCCGTCCTCTGTCATGTAGTCTCCGCCCTTCTGAGCCAGCATCAGGTTCAGAGTCCACTGTGCTGTTGTCTCAGCTGCCGCGAAGGTTTTTCCTGTAGCTTCTTTGTATTTCTCACCTGCTGCTTTGAAGTCATCCCAGGTCTTGATCGTGGTGTAATCAACGCCTGCTGCGTCAAGAGCCTCTGTGTTGTAGAAAGCAACGGTTGTTCCTACATGAGTGGGCAGTCCGTAATATTTTCCGTCCTTGGAGTATAAGTCAAGTCTGGACTCAACCACGTTCTCTTTGTAAGGTGCGATCACATCAGATAAGTCTTTCAGTCCGACTTCGCCTGTCATGAATGCCGGGAATTTACCTAACTCAATATCAACTACGTCGGGAGCACCCTCGCCGGATTCCAGAGCCAGAGATAATTTGTTGTGCATATCATCATATGCCATATTGGAAAGAACCAGTTTTACTTTCTTGTCCGGATTTTCCTCATTCCATTTCTCTGCCATATTTGTATAGAAATCCTGGTGATTCTCAATGAATGTCCAGACAGTAAGTGTGGTGACATCATCACCTTCCACTTCCATCTCTCTTTTACCTGTCTCCTTGGTGCTGCTCTCTTTTGCGTCGTCTCCGCCTTTGGATCCGCATCCTGCTAACATAGTGCCGATCATGGCTGCGCTGAGTAATGCTGCTAAAACCTTCTTCTTCATTGTTGTTGCCTCCGTTTCTTAATATTATAGATGCTTTGTAACTTTCAGTGTCTCCACAGCTCCGGGCAAAAGTCCATGTAAGATCGTCTTTCGTGATGTGATTTTCACCTGGCTGTGAAGCGCTGTCGCTGAATCGTTACGTTCCTTTATCAAATCAGAGGATTTCTCCCTCTGTATGATACAAATGTTACAGCAGTTCTTTGATCCAAACCAGCATCTCGCCGGTTGTACGGTTGCCCCAGTGGCAATAGGGAACTGCTTTTAATTCAATATCTTCAAGTTCTGTCTTACATTCCCGGTATAAGGTATCGTCATCCCAGCAGGACTCTGTTATTTTCTTACCCTTCAGGCAGATCACAGTGGTTCCGCCCAGAAGCTTCGGTTCATAATGCTCTGACAGTTCCTGTCCCGTATCCACAAAAACAGATGCCAGGTTGCTGCCGTTGTCCGTCTCCTCCAGACAATACACAAGGGGCCCTCTCATAAGTGCTGCCTTGCCGCTGTCTGCCCGTACTTTTGGGTTTGCGTGGACAAATCTTGGTTTTATGTCAAATTTCAGGGTGATCTCTTCCTGCTCCAGCTCACCGCTTATGAGCAGGTAGCCCTTCTCTGTCTTTGGCTCTCTGATCTTTTCACCGTTTCGGAATACACAGTAGGTTTTCACCCAGCCGGGAATCCTAAGTGCCAGGGTTCCTGTTGTCTTGTGCTCCGGGTGAAGACTTATGTTCACTGTGCCGTCATCCAGATATCCGCTGTCAATCTTTACGCTGCATTTTACACCGTTTATGACAGTCTGCGCCTCGTTGGAGACGTATAAGTTTATGTACAGCGAATCCTTTCCCTTTCCGTACAGGTATTGCCCCAGGGATGCCAGCGTTCTGGCTATGTTTGGCGGGCAGCATGCCACGCCGAACCATTTCTGCCGCACAGGCTTTACATGTTCCTTTGAAGTTCTCTCCAGGCAATTGTCCGGCCATACCTCCAGAGGGTTTACATAGAAGAAGCTCCTGCCGTCCATGGCGATTCCCGCCAGGACCGTGTTATAGAGTGCTGTCTCCGCCACATCCATATATTTTGCTTCCCCTGTGATCTCGGCCATCCTTCTGCCGAACAGCGCCAGGCCGATGGATGCACAGGATTCTGAGTAGTTACAGTCATTCGGCAGGTCATAATCCGTGGTAAAACGTTCCAGAAGCCCGGAAGAACCTATGCCTCCTGTGATGAACATTCTCTTCTTCACCATATTGTCCCACAGGGTTCTGCAGGCATCCAGCAGGGATTCATCCCGGTACTCGTATGCCAGGTCTGCCATGGCACAGTACAGATATACGGCACGCACTGCGTGTCCCTCGGCGGTCTTCTGTTCCCTGACCGGAAGGTGGGATTGTGAGTATGCCGGGCTGTAATCCTTGAATTCCGGGAAGATCTGCCGGTATTTCTCACCTTTTTCCTCCTGGAAGAAGTAATTCTCCCCCACACCTCTCTGCTCTACAAAATATTTGGATACCTCCAGATATCTTTTCTCTCCTGTTGCCCGGTAGAGCTTCACCAGTGCCAGTTCCACCTCCGGATGTCCCGGATAGCCGTGGCACTGTCCCTCATCCGGACCGAACTTTTCACAGATAACATCCGCAAACCTGGATACGATCTTCAGAAACGCGTCCTTGCCTGTGGCTTCATAATAGGCAACAGCAGCTTCTATCATATGTCCCGCTGTGTATAGCTCATGCCCTTCTTTCAGGTTTGACCATCTGCGATCCGGCTCCTGAATGGTGTAATAGGTATTCAGGTATCCGTCAGGACACTGGGCCTTACCGATCAACTTAATCGTTTCATCAGCCAGACTTTCCAGCATCTCATCCCTTCCGCCGGAAGCCAGGGTGAACGCGGCGGCTTCCAGCCACTTTGCCACATCCGTATCCTGGAAAACAGCTCCCTGAAAGGTGCCTTTCTCCTCGCCGGCGGCGATTCTGAAGTTTTTGATGCAGTGGCTTGGCTCTGCATCCGGTACATTGTCATTCAGTGTTTCCCATTGGTAAGGGAGAATCACATCTTTTACCAGCCGGATATATTTACCCCAGAACGCGTCCTCTATCCTTATGTCACCAAGAGGCAGGGACTGTAATTTCTCACCGTTCATACTTGCTCTCCCTTCATATCTCTTTCCTTGCTCCGGTCAGCCCGGAGCATTTCGCCCTCAGATCATTGGCTGCTCGTCCTTTGATGAGGTTTTTGTTATTAAACGTTTAAGCGTACATCTTTTCCATCACTCTTATTTTGTTTCGGATATCCGCCTGTTTTATTTTTTCTGAGCCATTCCTGCTGTTTTAGTTATTTTTACTCAGCGGCTCTGTGTGTTTTTCTCTTTTATAGACCACTTTTCAGATGTTTTCAAGTTTGTTAATTCAGATATATTTCCATTAATCTCTATTCTAAATCACTTATTCTCTGTTTTTCTCGTTTTTACTCTTATTTTAAATATTTACACAACTATTTTTATTTTTAAATCGTTTAAGTATGTGCACATTGTACAATTCTTTATTTTGATAAAGCCTTTTTTGCGCTGTTCCCCCTTTCATTCTTTGTACAAAACCACAAAAAAACAGCCTCCAGGGGATGTGCTCCACATTTCCCCGAGAGGCTGTAAAATTTTTCTGTTTTCCTTACTTGTACCATCGTTTCAGGAACTTGTACCATTGCTGCTTTTTTGTCCCTGACTGATATTTCTGACGGATTTACGCAGCAGACGCTGGCATTTCACCTGGTAGACTGCTTCTGTTTTCTGTTCCGGAATCTCTTTTTCAAGAAGACCGATCATCACTTCCCCGGCACGGTATCCGATATCGTGCAGAGGCAGGGTAATGGTGGTCAAAGGCGGTTTATAATAACTGGAAAGTTCCCTGTTGTCATACCCTGTTATGGAAATATCCTGTGGAATCTTAAGTCCCAGCTCATCCAGACGGTCATATACGCCGCCTGCCATCAGGTCATTCATGCAGAAAATGGCTGTCACCCCTTTTTCCAGCAGTTCATCTGTATACATGTATCCTGCAGGCCGCGTCCAGTCTCCTGTCTTTACAAGCTCCGGGTCATACAGGATTTTATGGTTCAGCAGGGCTTTCTGGTATCCGATCAGACGCGCCTGCATATGAAGGCTGTCCGCTTTACCTGTGATCACCCCAATCTTCTCATGTCCGTTCTCAATAAGATGATTGACAATATCCAGCGCTCCGTGCTCGTCATCCACCACAACGGAAGGCACCTTACCGCTTCTTGTATAGCCGTATGCCATCACCGCCGGTATGGGAAGGTCCTCGGGAATACACCGTATCACACGCTCATGGGCTGTCACATAGATGATTCCCTCCACCTGCTTTGCCATGAGTTTTTTGATCTCCTGCTGCACAATCCCGTAAAAATCCGTTCTTCCATAGTAAGTGTCATTATATTTCTTATAGAGCCTTAAGTTGGTCAGCAGTATCTGGTAGTCCACTTCCTCACAGTATTCTGTTATCCCGTCTATGATATCCGGAATGCTGAAAATGGTCATATCCTCAGCAATAACCCCTATGCTCCTGGAATTCTTCGTCTTCAGGTTTTTAGCCATGTAGTTGGGCATATAGTCCATCTCCCTGGCCACCTTCAGAACCATTTCCCTTGTATTCTCACTGGCCCCCGGCTTGTCGTTCAGAATATTCGACACCGTAGCCACCGAGACATGACATGCCTTTGCAATTTCTTTGATCGTAGCCATAATTACCCCCGTACCGCATCGGCGGACTGCCCGCCGCATCCTTTACTTAAACGTTTTATATATTAATTAAATACTTGTTTTTACCTGCTTGTCAACCCTTTTCTTTTGTGTTAAGATGAAAATACTCTTATTTTGTTAAAACATCTGCCCAAAAGGAGTTATTATGAAGAACATGCATATACTTCCCTGGGATGATTCTCTCTGCAGAAAAGGTCAGAAAACGGCCTGGCTGCGTCCTTATACCCTGGATTGGAACAATCCGGAATCTGACAGTCTTCACCTGGAATACAGCTACAACGGGTCTGACTGGTATCAGTTAAACGGAAACAATGGAATCTGGTTCCCGGATTTCGGTTCCAAAAGGCTGCATTCCCCATCCATTTACCAATTAATCAACGGCACTTATCTGATCGCGGCGTCTGACGCGGTATATGAGTCCAGCATGCATCTTGTATGCACAACAGATTTTATCCATTATACGGGAGCAGTCTGCACAGACAGGGATTATGAATTTGAACAGCTCTACCCGATCACACAGAAGCCGGCCCCAAACGGCGCCGTTGAAATTCCGATGGAAATTCTCTCAGAACTTCAAAAAAATTACGGAAAACCTGAGCCGGTGCTACTGCACGCGGTGGAGGAAGTCCATATCACCGCAAAACCGGGAGAAAAACCGCCTTTTCCGGAAAGAGTCACTGTGGAGTATACAAACGGTATGCAGGAAGAGCGGAAAGTCCGCTGGAATCTGTCCGAAACTGATAGGATAACCAAGGACTGCCAAACCTGTGAGGTGACCGGCCGCCTGGAGGAGACACGTTTTCCAAATCCCTTTATTTATCACAGAGCGGACCCGTTTATTTACAAGCACACGGACGGTATGTATTATTTCACAGCATCCCATACCGATATGGAGCACAATCTGGACGGAAAATACCAGTATCTTTACATAATCCTGCGCCGGGCTTCCACCCTGGGCGGGCTGGCAGACGGTTCCGGGGCCTATGAGGAAAAGGTGGTCTATGAGCGCCGGCCCATAGCCGGAGGCACCTTAAGCCCTCATATCTGGGCACCTGAGATCCATTATATTGACGGAAAATGGTATATTTATTACACCACCACCATATCGGAGGAATCCTCCTGGCGCATCCGCCCCCACTGTCTGGAGTGTAAAGACCGCGATCCCCTAACCGGGACCTGGGAGCAGAAAGGCCCGGTGGTCACTGAGGTAAAAGGCGATATTGCTTTCACGGATTTTTCTCTTGACCATACACATTTTGAACATAAAGGAAAACATTATTTTCTTTGGGCGCAGAAAACAAACAATATCTCTGACATTTTCATTGCACAGCTCTCAAACCCTTGGACGCTGTGCACCCCGGCTGTCCGCCTGTCCCATCCGGAATACGCCTGGGAGCTGCACGGGTTCCCCGTAGATGAAGGTCCCGGCATTATCAAACACGGAGGTAAGATATTCCTGACCTTCTCCGGCAGCGGCACAGACGCCCTGTACTGCGTGGGACTCCTCTATGCAGATGAAAATGCAGACCTTCTGGATGCTGCCTCCTGGAAAAAACTTCCCTTCCCCGTATTCCAGAGCAGTCGGGCCACCGGCCAGTTCGGACTGGGACACAACAGCTTCACCAAATCAGACGACGATACGGAAGACCTGATCATCTACCACGGACGCCAGGAGGAACGCTACCTGGTTGATGAGGATTACCAGCCCCTTTACGACGCAGGGCGCAACGCCTCCGTGGGCAAAATATTCTGGGATGAGGACGGAATGCCGAATTTCTCCGTGCCCTCTGAGAGAATCACGCGCAGGGAGGAAGACTTAACCGTCCGGGCAGTGATAACAATAAAATAAACGTATGACAGGAAAGAAAGAGTTCAGCGGTGAAAAATTCCCCTCCTGATTTCAACAAAAATTCAACAAGTTATTCATATACTTTTGTATCATACGAAAGCAAATCAAGAAAGAAGGAGGAAACACAAATGAACAAAAAGAAACACGAATTTCCGCATGCATTTGTCATTCTGTTTGCCATTTTGGTATTGATGGTGATCTGCACATGGCTGGTTCCTGCGGGGCAGTACAACAGAGTGGAGGTAGACGGAAAACAGGTCGTGGATGCGGACAGCTTTCAATATGTGGAATCTTCTCCTGTAGGTTTTATGGGATTATTCCAGTCCATTCCCCAGGGAATCCAGGATGGAGCGGCTTTGATCACCATGATCTTTACAATCGGCGCCGCAATCGGTCTTGTAAACAGTACGGGGGCTTTAAAAGCCGCAGTCATGACACTATCCAAAAAGCTGGGTGAAAAGCACAGTAAACTGGTATTGATCGGTATTATGGTCTTCTTTCTCTTCATCGGAGGGTTTCCCGCAATGCTGGAAGGCACGATTCCCTTCGCAGCCGTCTGTATCCCCATCTGTCTTGCACTGGGATACGACGTCATAACAGGGATATCCGTCGTATTCATTGCAGATATCGTAGGGTGGTCCGCCGGCCCGGCAAACTATTACACGGTTGGAAACGCCCAGATCATCGGCGGCCTGAAACTGTTCTCCGGTTTTTCCTACCGTATGGTGGCTCTGGTCGTACTTGGTTTGGTCAGTATCTTCTACGTGATCCGCTATGCTGAAAAGGTTCGGAAAGACCCATCAAAAGGACTCATGGCCGGACAGGACTATTCTGATCTTGCAGGGGACCAGGAGGAAACTGCGTTTACCGGACGCAGAAAACTGGTGGTTGTGGTATTTATGGCTGCTATCCTTCTCATCGTTATCGGCTGTCTGAAATGGGGATGGGGAATGCCGGAGATGTCAGCCGTCTATATCATCTGCGGGATCGTATGCGGAATCATTGCAGGCTACAAGAGCGGCAAGATTGCAGACGAGCTTTTAGAGGGAGCCAAATCCGTGTTTATCGCGGCGATGGCCATTGGAATGGCAAGGGCCATCTCTGTTGTCATGCAGCAGGGACTGATTCTGGATACCATTATCCACGGTCTGTCCGGTGTGCTGGCGGGACTGCCTGAAAGTCTTACCAGTATCGGAATGCTGGTGGTACAGACCATTCTGAATTTCTTTATCCCTTCAGGAAGCAGCCAGGCACTGGTTACCATGCCCGTACTTATGCCTGTTGCAGAGATAACCGGACTCAGCAAACAGCTTACCATCCTGGCTTTCCAGTTTGGAGACGGCCTGAGCAACCTCTGTTATCCTACTATGGGCGCACTGATAGCATTCCTGTCTTATGGACGTGTTCCTTTTAACAAATGGATAAAATTTATCATGCCTTTTATGCTTCTGGCATGGGGTGCCTGCATTATCCTTCTTATTGCCGGCACTATCATCGGATATTAGAAATCTTATACACCATTCTGTCACGCAGTTTCATCCTGCCTGCCGGAATGGTGTTTTTCATCCCCCTCATTCCGCTGTAATTCTGAAAAAACATCTCCTCTCTTCTATTTGCATTCCCAATTATCAAAATAACCACAAATTATATTGACGTTATTTTTTACAGATGATATAATCCACATATAACATTTGCAATATATTTATTTGCATAAGTCGGTCAGGAGGTGAATTTTAAAAAGACGTCATAAATATCATTGCAGACAACACAGACGGAAAACAGCGACAACAAAGCCATACTGTACTGCCAGCCGCCGGCATCTGTACACAGCCGCAGATTTTGCAGCGACAGAATGGCCGCCTGTTAAGATGCCCATCAGACCGGGCAGCAGAAAGGAGAAGATATGGGGGATTCAGATGGAGGGAAGAAGCGAAACGGAATCAGCAGATCCCTGAAAAGATTTTTTGGTGTGGGGGACTTTGGCTTTTCCTTTATGACCAATATTGAAACGTATTATTTTACTTATTTCCTGACAAATATTGCAGAATTTTCACTCCCGATCGTTACCATGATCACAACCATAGCCAGTGTAGTGGATGCTGCGCTGTCCTGGATATACGGAGTTATTCTGGACACATTTAAGCCTATGAAATGGGGGCGCTACCGCTCCTGGCTGGTGGTCATCCCATGGCTGGTGCCATTTCTTTACGCATTCCAGTTCGTACGCGTGGGAAGCGGAACCGCAGCCGTGGTGATCATCATCGCAGCCACGATCACAAGCCATATTGCATGGAACATTCCATTCGTAGCCAACATTTCCATGATCAACATGGCTTCCAAGACCCCGGAGGACCGCATGGCTCTGTCCTCATCAAGAGCTATCTGGCAGTCTCTGGGCAGGGTATTTTATTCCTATGTAGGCCCGGCAGTGGTAGCTGTCATGGCCGGTATTGTTGGAGAAAAGAATTCCTACGGCGCCACAGCCTTTGCCTTTGCCGCACTGATGGCAGCCGGTTACTTCGCGCATTTTAAAATGTTTGAAGGCTACGAGGAAACCGGTGCCCAGGAAATTGAGAGGATGCGGCGTGAACTTGCGGAGAAGAAAGCCCGCGGCCGCCAGGATAAGGGAAACGGCCTTCTGAAGTGCCTCACCACCAATCCCTACCTCTTAGGGCTGACCGTAGCCGACCTGGCAAAATATATCTACAGTTTTGTCGCCAGCGGCATTGCCGTATATTATTTCACCTATGTTGCGCACAACAAGGACTTGACTGCTACATTCATCCTTATCTCCAGCCTACTGGGAGTTGCAGCTTCTTATCTTTCCAAAACAGCAGCCAAAAAGTTCTCTGCCAGAAACACTGTCATCTACGCCTATCTTGCCATGGCAGTTGTGCTTGTGCTGGGATTTCTCTTCTATCGGCAGCCCTGGGCAGTGATCATCCTGGTCAGCCTGGCTCAGTTCTTCTGCACCATGACAAACGCGTGCGGTCCCGCTCTCTATGCGGACTGTGCCATTTACAGCGAATACAAAACCGGAAAAAATGCCACCGGACTGATCATGGGACTCAGCAACATCCCACTGAAGATTGGCGTGGTGAGCCGCGGCATTTTGATCAGCGCCTGTCTCGCCATCGCAGGCTTCAATCTGGAAACTGTGGAAAAAGGGATCACGTCCCCGCAGTTAGAGCGCGGAATCAGCATGGGCTTTACGATCATTCCCGCCATTGCCGTAGCTCTGGGTGCTGTCATCATGATTTTCGGTTTCCGCCTCACAAGGGACAAAATAGAAAAATATTCTGCAGAACTGGAAAAACGGAAATAGTATGTGAATAAGAAAAGGAGGAATAATATTATGTTAACCAAACGTCAAAACCTTATGGAGACGATCAGAGGCGGCAGTCCTGACCGCTTTGTCAATCAGTATGAGGCCTTCCGGCTCATTCAGAATCCTCTTGGCGGACACAATCCCAACCCCAAATACGGGGAGATGAATGTAAAGAATGCCTGGGGTATCACACGTTCCTGGCCCAAGGGCACACCGGGCGCTTTCCCTGTGCACACGCCTGAAAAGGTGGTGATCAAGGATATCCGGCATTGGAGGGATTATGTACATGCACCCAGTGTCAAATTCTCTGACGCGGAGTGGGAGCCTTTTATCAAACAGGCAGAGGAGACAGACCGCAGGGAATCTTTTGTTATGCCTTTTGTAGCCCCGGGCCTTTTTGAACAGTGTCACCATCTGGGGGAAATCCAGACCACCCTCATCAATCTGTACGAGGAACCGGAAGCCATGCATGAACTGATCGATTACCTCACGGATTTTGAACTGCAGCTTGCAGAGGAGATCTGCACACACCTGAAACCGGACGGCCTGTTCCACCACGATGACTGGGGCAGCCAGACCTCCACCTTTATGTCCCCGGCCATGTTTGAGGAGTTCTATCTGCCGGGCTATAAAAAGATCTACGGATACTATAAATCCCATGGTGTGGAACTGATCGTACACCACTCGGATTCCTATGCAGCTACCTTTGTGCCCTATATGATCGATATGGGCGTGGACATCTGGCAGGGCGTCATGACCACCAACCGGATACCGGAACTGATTGAAAAGTACGGCGGCAAAATTTCTTTCATGGGCGGGATTGACAGTGCCAAAGTGGATTATGAAGGCTGGTCCAGAAATGTCATTGCAAGAGAGGTCAAAAGAGCCTGCGATGAAAACGGAAAATACTATTTCATCCCCAACGCATCCATCGGCCTCCCCACAAGTACCTATGAGGGGGTATATGATGTGATAACCCAGGAGATTGACAAGTACAGCAGAGAAGTCTTCGGATAAAAAAAGATAAAAAAACTGCCGGACACGGGTATTTCCCGGTCCGGCAGTGCTGTATTTCTTATGCATTCAGCGGATATTTATCTGTCAGTTCCTTCACAATAGCCTTGGCTTGCTCTTTCTTCTCCGGTTCTTTCACCATAATGGCAATAGCCTCTGCAATCTTATCCATGTCTTCCTCATTCATTCCCCTGGATGTCACTGCTGCTGTTCCCAGACGTACACCGCTTGTCACAAACGGTGATTCCGGGTCATTGGGAATGGCATTTTTATTGCAGGTGATGTTTGCTTCATCCAGCAGGTTTTCCATGGCTTTGCCTGTCACCCCTGTGCCTCTTAGATCCACCAGCATCAGATGGTTCTCTGTGGTTCCTGACACAATGTTGATACCGCGTTTCAGAAGGCCGTCGCAAAGCGCTTTGGCATTCTTCACAATGTTTTTCTGGTACTCTTTATATTCAGGCTGCAGCGCCTCTTTTAAGCAGACTGCCTTGGCAGCTACCACGTGCATCAGCGGGCCGCCCTGGATTCCCGGGAATACGGCTTTGTTGAAATTGAATTTTTTCGCAATCTCAGCGCTGCACATAATCATACCGCCCCTTGGGCCTCTCAGTGTCTTGTGGGTTGTGGTGGTGGTCACATGCGCATACGGGATGGGGCTTGGGTGTACGCCTGCTGCCACCAGACCTGCGATATGGGCAATATCTACCATCAGGTAAGCACCTGCCTCGTCGGCAATCTCCCTGAATTTCTTGAAATCAATGATTCTGCAGTAGGCACTGGCGCCGGCCACGATCAGCTTTGGTTTTGACTCCAGCGCAATTTTGCGGACTTCCTCGTAATCGATCACACCCTCATCATTTACTCCGTAAGGCACAATGTTAAAGTATGCGCCGGAGAAGTTAGCCGGGCTTCCGTGTGAAAGGTGTCCGCCGTGGGCCAGATTCATGCCCATAACCGTATCACCTGGCTTCAACATGGCAAAGAACACAGCCATATTTGCCTGCGCACCGGAATGGGGCTGTACATTCACATATTCACAATCAAACAGTTCTTTTGCGCGTTCTACAGCGAGACGTTCCACTTCATCCACACATTCGCAGCCGCCGTAGTAGCGTTTTCCCGGATATCCCTCCGCATATTTGTTTGTCAGCGGGCTTCCCATAGCAGCCATGACTGCCTTGCTTACCCAGTTTTCTGATGCGATCAGCTCGATGTGGGAGTTCTGACGCTCAACCTCATCATTAATACACTTCGCTATTTCCGGATCTGTTGCCTGAATTTCTTCCAATGAATACATGTTTTCCAATCCTCACCTTTCTTATAATTAACCTTAGAATCCGCTGTGCGGATACTTTACCGACAATATCTTTCTTATAAAGATATTTGTTTTCCACCGAAAGACATTTGCCGTGTAAAAAAATGCCCAGAGCCGGAATCGAACCAGCGACACGAGGATTTTCAGTCCTCTGCTCTACCAACTGAGCTATCTGGGCATGTATGGGAATACGATAACAATACACCGTTTTCTCAAACAACACTGCAATATTATCATATTCCCTTTCATATTTCAATAGTTTTTTTCATTTTTTTACATTAATCTGGTAAATTGTTACTATTCACAAATCTATGAACTTCAGCGGGCTCTGCCCTGTACACAATTACACAATTGTGTTCCTGATACATCCAATACCTTCAATTCCGCACTCCACAACATCCCCGGGATTCAGGAATCTTGGGGGAATCATCCCCATTCCCACCCCTGCCGGTGTTCCCATGGCAATGATGGTGCCGGGCTTTAATGTCATGCCCGCAGATAATTCCGCGATCACATGGGGAATATCAAAAATGAACATATCCGTACTGCTGTTCTGCCGCAGTACCTCATTGACCCTGCTCTTGATGGCCAGCTTCGGCGGTCTCGGAACATCGTCCTCTGTGACGATAAATGGTCCCATGGGGGTGAATCCATCCAGGCTCTTTCCAAAATACCACTGCTTATGGCGTGTCTGCACATTTCTGGCACTCACATCATTGATCACCGTATAGCCGAATACATAGTCAAACGCGTCTTCCTTCTTTACATTCTTCGCTTCTTTCCCTATGATAACTGCCAGCTCCGCTTCGTAGTCCAGGCTGTCCACCAGCCCGGGATAGGAGGGAATGGTACCTCCGTCAGGTGTTGCCTCATTCACGCGTTTGGAAAAATACACTGCGTAAGGACGTTCCTGATCGAATTGCTCTTTTTTAAAACGGCTGGACTCCACTGCATGCTCCCTGAAGTTCATGCCCAGACAGATCATATCCTGTCTCGGATGGGGAATCGGGGCACACTGGACAACATCTTCATAACGCAGAAGCCTTCTGTCCGGCTGGTCACAGGCCTGTTCCATAATCTTCCTCTGTTCCGGGGTTATATTCTCGATCAGATCATTCATATCCCTGAAATGAATCCCCAGATCTTCAATAGGGATAAAACGATGGAATGCAAAGGAGCACATCAATCCCAGCCGTTCCTTATCATCACCCTGCAGTTTATATGTAAGTAATTTCATGTTTTTTCCTCCTCATGCAAAACACCCGTCAAAGATTTCAGCACGTTACAACATAAAATTTCGTTATACATAATAGTATCACAGTTTTCCGGTGTTTTCCACTAAAATCTCATAAAATTTTATGTTATTTGCATAAATATTATTCCTTATTCCGGCAATTCCTTCTTAGAGAATTTTGACGAGAGGATCACCGATGACACGGTATTACCGAACTTTCCCAATTCTCCCAGGAGTCCCTCGAACTGCCCGGTATCCGGGACAAAGACCTTCATGGTGGCTCCGTAAACGCCGATGGTGTGGTACAGCTCAAGCACATAAGGGGAATCTTCACAATATCTGGCCAGTTTCTGCCAGCTGCTGCTCGGTATCTCCATGTTGATGAACGCTGCCATTCCTTTCTGGATCCTTCCTCTTTTTATAATGGTCCTGTATCCTTCAATGATCCCCTCTTCCTCCAGGCGCCGCACCCGTTCAGTGACCGCCGGGGAGGTGAGACCCACCAGGGTACCCAGCTCCTTCATGGAGATTCTGGCATTTCCCTGAAGGATATTCAGGATCTTTTTATCCGTACTGTCCATACGCCTCTGCCGCCTCCTGTCCATTCACTTTGTCCATTATAAGTCTTTCCCCACACCTTGTCCATCTATTTTCCCGTCTGTATACTACTTTTCATTTTTAAGAAAATCCATGAAAATACTTTAAATGTATAAGTCAGATGCCCCATATACCTTTTTCCCTCCATGTTCTTAATGACCAGTGCCTGCTACAATATAGACAGTTACAAAAATAGTTTTTCAGGAGGTATCCATCATGGAAAATATCAACTTACCCATTACAGGAATCTGTTCCTTTGCCAAATATCCTATCTGTACCGACATGGACACCCTGGACGCCGATATAGCGGTCCTGGGCGTGCCATATGACCAGGGCGCAGCCTGGTACGGAGGCCAGAGACTGGCACCCCGGGCCATCCGAAACATATCCACTGCCTATGCCAGAGGTGAGACCGGCTTCTACGACCCTGAGGAGGATGCCTGTCTTTTGGCCTCCCCCATCAAAGTTGTGGACTGCGGGGATGCGGATATGCTCCACGGTGACCGCGAATACTGTTTCTCTTCTATAGAAGAAAGTGTGCGCAGGATCATAAAGCGGTGTGCCGCCCCGGCCGTTATGGGCGGTGACCACTCCATCTCCATCCCCGTGGCAAAAGCACTTGATGAGATCGGGGAAACCATCAACATCGTACAGTTTGATGCTCATTTGGATTTTGCCATGTCCCGTGGCCCCCAGAAATACGGAAACGGCAGCCCCATCCGCAGAATGCGTGAAATGCCCCACATCGGCAGTATTGTCCAGATCGGCATGCGGGGTCTGGGCAGCAGTTCCCGTCAGGACTGGGAGGAAGCCAGGGCAGCCAACACCGTCATAACTGCCAAAGATTTTCACCGTCTTGGTGTGGAAAAAGTGCTGGCTCAGATACCGGCGGGCAAGACCTTCATCACCTTCGATATTGACGCCTACGACATTTCCCTCATGCCCGCCACAGCCGCGCCTTCTCCCGGGGGACTGCTCTATGATGAGACCTGCGAACTGCTCAGCGGCATCTGCGCAAAAGCGGACATCATAGGCTTCGATCTGGTGGAAACCGCGCCGTCCTACGACACTCCCGCCACTACCGGCTGCCGTCTGGCTGCACTGACCATGCTGCATATCATGGGGCAGATGACGAAAAAAACACTGGCATAATTCTCTTTCATTACAGAAACAGAAAATTTTACAGTTTCTCCAAGTAAGCAGCCTCCTGAGCCAGTAAGAATGAAACAAATCTTAACAATTATACACCGCAAACATACCCACATAGAGAGACAAAAAACACATCGATACGCTTTTCGATGTGTTTTTTAATACACTTCCTAATTTCCTCACTATCAGCCATAACTTTTCTCAAATACAGATCATGCTGTCCGGTGAGGATATGCGGCAACATGTAGTATGTATAGGACTTCTCGATTCCAGATATTATGATTATCCGAGTCCTAAATATAAAGTATCTATTTAAAGGTCCAATCACCGCAGCTATCAGGCTTTACCGTATTTAAATACTCTTTTATCTCATCTATGTGTTCCTCATCTTTAAAAAATCCACCTTCCGCACCTGGAAGCTGATAATTTTGTGCAATGTTCTTATCCTCGTCCAAAACGATCATTTTATACTCTTCCGTATCTTGAGAAAATGTTTCGTCCTTTAATGTATAATTTATTGTCATATTAATGGTATATAACCCTGGTTCCTCAGGGGAAACATCAACTGCTACGGCTTCAATTCCTCCAGGGCTAATTTTTAGATATTTTCCATAACTATGGATTTCAGTTCCCTCCAAACTACCACTATACATTGCTGTATATTTAGTATTTACTTTACTGCCTATGTTGCTGTCACTCTCAAATAACTGGATTTCAGCAGGCCCAGCTCCTTGACTGCCAAAATGTATTATAGTATCACACGTTGTATAGTCTAATATATTAATATCAATAGTATCTATCTTTATATCATAATCTGTATTATTATTCGTAATGTCGAAAGCAGGACGTATAAAAGAATCCGTTCTATAAAATTTATCATTGACAAGACAATAATAATAATCAGGATATATACCGGATGGCGCCGTCAAACTTACCCCTTTTTTATTTTCATTATCGTCCTCTGCATTATTGTAGTTAACATTTATATCACCACTCTCTCCATTAACGACAACACTTCCTCGATCTCCACTAGTAGTAAAATTTCCTACATTGCCATTATTATTTTTAATAACCTTGCTCCCACCATAAACAGCACCAAAAATTGATACGATAGCAGTTATAGCTGCCAATACAATTTTAGTTTTCTCCTTTCCCATAGCCCTCACCTCACATCATCATATATGGATATACGTGATATTATAACATAATCTATCTATAGTAACAATGCAAACGGCACCTCTTAATTGATCCATTACACCATATATTACTGTTGCCGTCTGACCGCACTGACCATGCTGCATATCATGGGACAGATGACGAAAAAAACACTGGCGTAATTCTCCTTCATTGATTATAATGGTTCAAAACGAACACATTATATATAAGATTGGAGGAAATGCTTATGCTTCGTTCCAGTTATTATCTTCAACAGCTCCGTGATATTCTGTATATTGCCCCTGTGGTGCTCATAGCGATCATGGGCCACGAATTTGCCCACGGCTGGGTCTCTGACCGGCTGGGTGATCCGACTCCCAGAATGGACGGCAGGCTGACGCTGAATCCGCTGAAACATCTGGATCCTTTCGGCACTTTGTGTCTGATTTTTTTCAGAATGGGATGGGCAAAACCCGTGAGGATCAACACCCGGTATTATAAGAACCGAAAATCAGGCATCATCATGGTTTCCCTGGCCGGTCCTTTCATGAATTTTATCCTTGCCTTTCTGTCCCTGCTTCTCTATGGCCTTCTTGGAAAATACGGAAGCGCTGACTCCGTGTCCGTCACCGTATTTATCCGGCTGCTGTATTATTCGGCAGTTATGAACATCGGCCTGGGGGTATTTAACCTGATTCCGATTCCGCCGCTGGACGGTTCCAATGTGCTGGCTGAATTATGGCCCGGTGTATCTGTCTTTTACCAGCGCATACGCCCTTACCGCACATGGATCCTGGTCATTCTGCTGGCAAGCGGTGCTCTGAGCCGGCCTCTGGGAACAGCAAATGCTCATATTTTCAACACCCTCTGGGGATTTGTGAAACTGCTGCTGAATCTGACTCCGCATATACCACAGACAAGTCCGTTCATATAATGCCAAAGCGGGAGTCCGGTTTACCGGGCTCCCGCTGCCGCTTCCCCGGCACACGCCTCCTTATCCTTAAACAAATGTCTGAAAATCCATCTCACAAACGGCCCCGCAAAAAATATCTGCCAGCAGAACGCCATGGGAAAGTTCAAAACCGTTGTCTGAAGCCATTTTGCGACAACCTGGGAATCCACCCCTTTAAAGAGAAGCGTAGCGATAAGACTCATCAGGGGACACATGATACACACCGTCATGGCTGACACCACAAGGATCACAACAATCTGCCTGTCTTTCCCCTGATCTGCTATGGAAAACGCCAGCTTCTTTGCCAGCGGCCCCGCAAGGAACATTTCCAGCAAAAACGCCGCGATTCCCATGATCACCAGTTCCCCAAAGGCCATTACGAACACCTCATTGGTAAGTCCTCCTCTGTCCAATGAAATGTTGTACACCACCAGTGCATAGACCATCACCACCACCATGAGAAGTGTAAAGATAACATCCTGAAATTTTGTTTTCGGCATAATAAATTCCTCCTTCTTCCGGCATCAAAAAAGGCAGCAAGATATATGACTCGTAACTTTCGCTGCGATCATGTCATATAATCTCACTACCATTTTCATCTGATACCATTATTTATTTTTTTCTGGTATCCTATGGTAACAGAATTTTTTTCCCTGTGTAAGCACTTTTTTTAATTTCAGCACTTCGCCCTCAGGACCTGTTCTCATCTGTACGGCATTCGTCAGATTCCCCTGTTACTCTTATCTTTGTTTTCTTACAAATAACTCATTAAACAAAATCGTAACGATTGTGACAGCCGCCCCTATCCCTACCAGAATCCATAGATTATTTACGGCGATAACAGGCCAAATTGCTACGAACACAGAAGTACAAGGTACAAAACAGCCCTGCGCCACACCAAATGCCTCCCAGCTTTCCGTCTTTACATCCGGGTCAACACAGCGGGCCAGCGCCAGGCCGCTGGGTGTAGAACCACAGCCTGCCCCGAAAAACATCAGTGCCAGAGGAAACCAGTCCTTTCCAAACCAACGGCGCATAAATACCATACACAACAGTGACATTAAAAGGATTATGATAACCATATGTATCAGAATCGGCGCAAGATATGTTGCAAAAAATGATAAATTTAATGTTGCTGTTGCAGAGCAGATACAAATTTCCAGCGCCACACCGCCGATATTATCCACGGCCGCCTTATCCGCGTATTTATCCAGATGTGTTCTTGTCAGGAAAAACCATACGATGATCGCACCAACTATGCCGTACAGCAGAGAGGGAATATTCTGCGCTGCCGGGATCACTTTTGCAATTCCTCCGAATATAACGCTTCCAAGCCACATACTCAGAAATACAAAACACATCTGAAGTGCCAGGCCGTTAATGGAATCAGACGCAATGGTGGCTCTTCCCAGGGATTTCTGTTCTTCCGGCAAAACATAATCATTTTTTCTTTCCCTGCTGTTTCCCCCTTTATCCAGTGCTCTTGCCCAACCCCTACGGACCCCCACATTAACCCAGAACATTCCCGCTACCATGGCAACGATCAGACCTAAGGTTGCCAGGATGAGGCCAATACTCAGCATCCCCTCTACACCTAATTCCTCGAACAGCGTGCCGGATGATGTAGCAGCACCATGACCGCCCCAATAGGTAAATACGGTCATAACGCCCCAGCTTTCAGGCAGCCCTTTCCAAATCTTTTGCAGTCCTACGCCTGCAAGAATACCAACCAGCATCTGTGAAAAATACGACAGCATATTACTGCTGATCGCACCTGCATAGGATTTCATTTTTGATTTATTGATCGCGATACCGAATAATGTAGTAGTCAGTACAATATTGATCATTGGTGACGCCATGCTTGACCAGGTATCGGGCATTGCAAACAGGTTCAAGACCTGCGGCCCCATGATCAGTGCAGCGGCACCCCCGATCAGTCCCGAAGGAAGATACAGCTTGCGCAGAGGCTTTATAATCTGCCGAAGCACCACTCCTATCATTAAAAACAAAAATAGTAACATCAAATCATTGACTGCTGTTGTATACATAATTTTCCTCCTAACACTTCGTGTAATCCATATAGTCCGTGTATTCCACTCCCAGCGCCCGCAATTTTTCCTCGACCCAGGGACGTATGTAAGTTCCTTCCTTTTTCATGGTATCCAATATTTTTCTCTCATTTTCCTGTATTTTTCGTACCTTGTCCAACAATTCCGGGGCTTCCTCAGGCCTGATAAAAATCACGCCATCCTCATCTCCCAGAACGATATCTCCGGGATTGACCACTCTTCCTCCACACACTACAGTGGTATTGATCTCCCCCGGCCCGTTTTTATAAGGCCCATCCGGTGTCACGCCTCTGGCATAGACAGCAAAATCCTCCATTTTAGACATTGCATCCACATCCCTGACTGCTCCGTCCACAACAATCCCTCTGATTCCTTTCATCCTGCAGTAAGTTACCATCAACTCTCCAAAGACAGACCTTCTTGTGTCCCCTCCGGCATCAATGACAATGACATCCCCCGGCTTTGCCAGATCCATCGCTGCATGAAACATCAGATTATCCCCTTCCGGAACCTTTACGGTAAAAGCCGTGCCCAGCAGTCTTGTTTTATTTACAGGGACAATATCCTCATGCACTGCAGACATCCGCCCCATACAGTCATCCAGGTTTGCTACGGCAACTCCTGCAAACTGGTCTACCAGTGTTTTTTCCGGTCTCTTTATATCCTTTACGATCCTGCATCCTGTTTTCATATTTTCCAATCCCTTTCCGCTTTCTTTTATGGTTTTTTTCCATGCCTGCTATATTACTCTATGCTTCGGTTCCTTCCCTTCCAGAACGCTGAGGACCTCCTCCACGACCTCCATTCCCATGCGGTAGAGGGCCTCCTCTGTATTCGCCCCTATGTGGGGTGTTGCGCAGAAATTCTCCAGTGTCATCAGCTTATTGCTTCCATCAGGCGGCTCACTGACAAACGCGTCACAGGCAGCCGCTTTTATTCTTTTCTCTTTCAGAGCCTTATATAAGTCCTCTTCATTGACGATCCCGCCCCTTGCTGCATTTATTAAAATGGCATTCTTTTTAAAATACTGAAATTCCGGCTCTGCGATCATATTTTCAGTTGATTTCGTAAGCGGCACACTGATATTCACAATATCCGAAACCATAAGCAGATCCTTCAGCTCCGTGTACTTTTTTATCCCCCAGGCTTTCGCCTGCTCCTCCGTACAATAGGGATCATATCCCGCGAGCACTGCCGAAAAGCCATTTTTCAGTATCTCTCCTACACGCCGTGCAATATTTCCCATGCCGACTAACCCTACCGTCTTATTTGTCAGCTCAATACCTGTCATCTCCGGAGGGGCGATCCTTTCAAATCCTTCTTCTCTGCATTTTGCATCACATACGGATATTTTTCTGCTGACCGTCAGCATTAAGCCCACAATCAGTTCTGCCACAGAATTTGTGTTGGCTGACGGGGTGTTGAGCACGGTAATTCCGTATTCCCCGGCAGCTTCAAGGTCTATCGTATTACAGCCAACGCCATGTTTTCCTATTACCTTCAAGTGCTTTGCTCTCGCCATAATTTCCCTGCTTACCTCTGCAGTCCGCAGGATAACCGCATCAATATCCTCCGCATGCTCAAAAGAGTCCACTACCTCTGCTCTTTTCCTGAGTAAAGCCTCTGCATCCGGATGAATGTATTCACTTAAGTATACAACCATATTTTTTCTCCCTGTTCTATTCCTTGAGATCATGTTATCGTAACGGCCGTTACCTGCTTATGCTTCTATTATATTTACAACATTCACTACATTCCATTGATGCTTCACACAAGAGTTTTCCTGATATTTTATATACTTTACACTACGAATTTTGTTATTTTGTTATATTTTCTTATGATTCAAAAATTTTCACTACATTTTTGTAACAGGGCATCTCTATCCTTATATCTCTGCATAAAAATAAGGCGCACGGTTTCTGCGCCTTATCCTGTCCGTATAATTATTGGGTCAGTCTATACTCATCTAAGACTTTATCCCTTTCTATCAGTTTCTGGCGGAATGTCTGCGGCTCCTTCCAGCACATGAGAATCAGCAGATATTCCAAAACACCTTCCACTCCTATCATGGAATGAAAAAAACCGCAGTGTTCTGTTTCCACCAGCAGCACCTCGTCTGCGTATTTCACAACCGGAGACTCCATGCTGTCTGTGATCAGACAGCAGTACACGTTTCTCTCAGACAAAATTTCACCAATCTTTTCGTCTATCTTGTAATAACGGGGAAAATTGAGGAAAATGGCAGCATCTGACTCATCTAATTCCGTGAGTTTCGCAAGCTGGTCATGGCTCTCCTCTGTTACCGCGCTCACTTTATCGGTAAGATGTCCCAACAATCTTGAAAACTGGACCGCGCACCCTTTACCGCCGCGTAAACCAATGATCACCTTCTTGTCTGCCTTCAAAAGTCTGTCTGCCGCATCTTCATACCGTTCTTCGCTGTTCTGCCGCAAAGAGGTATCCAGATTGATCCCCATCAACTGAATCACTTCGTTTATGGAATCCTTGCTTTTTATATATTTATGGGTCTGCATGGTAAAACGGTCATATAAGGAATGTTTCCCTATTTTCTCTCTGTCCTTTGCAAGCTCATGCTGGATATACTCTTTCATGTCAGAAAAACCATCAAACCCTATCGTTCTTGCAAACCGAATGACAGAAGCATCACTGACGCCAATCTCCTTACCGATCTCTTTTGCCGTCATGCCAAGAACCCTCTTTTGATTTTTCAATATATAATCTGCAATCTTTCCCTGCCCCTTTGTCAAAGAATATTCCATAATCCGGTTCATCAACGTTGTATCCATATGCTATGCTCCTTCTCTTTGCTGCGGTCATCATAGCCATCCGCTTTCCCATGTAAAAAAGCCCCTGCAGATACAGGGACTATAAAAAAGAGCGCGAGACGGGACTCGAACCCGCGGCCTCGACCTTGGCAAGGTCGCGCTCCACCAACTGAGCCACTCGCGCATAAGAGCGGGTGATGGGAATCGAACCCACATATCCAGCTTGGAAGGCTGGTGTTCTACCACTGAACTACACCCGCAGGTTATTCTGTTGTGTTGTGTGTCTGTCCTTAGGACGTTATTTATAATATAATAAATTGTTCCAATTGTCAAGACATTTTTTACAATTTTTTTCAGGGAATTTTGAACGGTTTTCTGTGTACCGCCAAACGCGCTGCCCGGCACGGGGTGAACGGTAATATTTGAACTTCTTTTCAATCTATGTTATGCTGTTAATATCTATGTGTGCAGAGGAGTTTTTTATACCTTGGGCATACAAAAACGGAGGATTTACTGACCTCTATTAACGAAAAGGAAGGATGTTGATTTTGAAAATACAAGAATCCGCAGAAAACTATTTGGAAACCATTCTCATGATCGGAAAAAGAAAGTCCCATGTGCGTTCCATTGATATTGCCAATGAACTGGAATTCTCCAAACCCAGTGTCAGTGTTGCAATGAAAAATCTCAGAATCAACGGCTACATTGAAGTTGATGCCGAGGGTTTTATCACGCTCACACCGGAAGGCCGGAAAATAGCAGAAAAAATATATGAGCGTCACCAGCTCCTCTCCGGATGGCTGATCCGCCTGGGCGTTGACCCCAAAACAGCCGCGGAGGATGCCTGCCGCATGGAACATGTCATAAGCGCGGAGAGCTTTGAAGCCATCAAAAAGCATACACACCGTACTATTACAGAATAGAAAGCGTTTTATTTATCATGAAAATATTATTAGTAACGGAACAGTTCTGTCTGGCAAACAACGGCATGACGATTTCCAGCCAGCGTTTTGCCCGAATCCTGCGGGAACACGGGCATGAGGTCCGTATGATGGGATACAGCAGAGAACCCGTGGATGCAGATGGAGAATACGCCTATGCCATGAAAAAGCTTACCATCCCTGTTTTTGACAATCTGATCACATCCCAGGGAATGATATTTGCAAAAGTGAACAGAAAAATCATCCGGGATGCCCTTGTATGGGCTGACCTGGTGCACATCCTTTCTCCTTTTGCCCTTTCCCACGTAACCATTAAAATGGCCCGGCTTTACGGTGTGCCCTTTACAGGTGCCTTCCATGTACAGCCTGAGAATATAACATCCTCCATCCATTTGAGCAGAGCAGATTTAGTCAATGATGCCATATATCACTGGTTTCATTTTTATATTTATCGTTACTGCCGTCATATTCACTGTCCCAGCAATTTTATCGCCGGAGAACTCCGCCTGCGGGGCTACCATTCACAGCTCCATGTAATTTCCAATGGTATTGATCCTGATTTTGTATACCGAAAATCCCCAAAGGTCAAAGCTCTGGAAGGAAAATTTGTAGTGCTGATGGTGGGACGGCTTTCCATTGAAAAAAGACAGGATGTGCTGATCAGGGCTGTGGCCCGCTCCAGATACGCCGACCGGATTCAACTGGTCCTGGCAGGAAAAGGGCCGCGGAAAGAAGCGCTGCTCCGGCTTGCAGAAAAAGAACATCTTGCCAATCCCTTACAGATTCACTTCTTTCCGAAAAAACATCTGCTGGAATTGATCTCCATGAGTGATCTGTACGTGCACGCAGCGGATGTGGAGATAGAAGCCATGTCCTGCATGGAAGCATTTGCCGGCGGCCTGGTGCCTGTCATTGCCGACAGCCGCAAATCCGCCACGCCACAGTTCGCCCTGGATCAACGAAGCCTCTTTCAGGCAGGCGACAGCAATGACCTGGCTGCAAAGATAGACTACTGGATCGAGCATGAGGCGGAACGAAAGGCCATGGAGTACAAATACAGTGCTCTCGGCAAAAAATATGCTCTTGAAAACTGTGTCCGCCAGGCAGAGGAAATGTTTCGGCAGGAGTTGGAGGAGCATGCAGGAAAAAGGAGGCGTTTTATTTGCCGGAGAAGAAAACAGAGTCAAAAGGATTCCTGAAAGAGGATGAACATGTGATCCACATGTGGCAGCCTTTTTCTTTTGAGGTAAAAAAGGGATACGATTACCGGCGCGCCAACCCGCTCTCCCGCCTTACCTCCTCCCTCCTAAAAACAGTGGCATTGCCTGTCCTGACAGTATTTGACCGTGTTGTACTGGGATCCCGCATTGACGGCTGGAAAAATCTGCGCAGGCTCAGAAATACCGGCGCAGTCACCGTCTGCAATCATGTCCATATGCTGGACTGTACGCTGGTGGAACAGGCACTCTTTAAAGAGCGCACGTATTTCATCACCCTGGCATCCAATTTTAAAATTCCCCTTGTCCGGCATCTGATCCGTATTCTGGGCGGCGTACCTCTCTCCGCCGATGTGCAGACCACTGCTGAACTTTTTTCAGAGATGGGAAAGGCCCTGAAAAAGGGCGCCTGTGTACAGATATACCCCGAGGGAGTCCTGCTCCCCTACTGCCGGGAACTCCGCCCCTTCAGAAGAGGTGCCTTCTATCTGGCGGAAGAGAACCAGGTTCCCGTTCTTCCCATGGTGATCACCTTCCATACCCCCACAGGCATCCGCCGCATATACAAAAGAAAGCCCTGCCTGCGTCTTCACATCCTGCCGCCCCTCTGGCCGGACAGCACTCTGCCTAAGAGGCAGCAGATAAAAGATCTGCAGGATCGCTGTTTTTCTTCTATGTATAAAAAAATCACGGAAACCCGCTGAACGCTCTGCGGTTTCCCGTGATTTTTTTGTTATGCCAGACCCTTTTCTTCCAGCCAGTCTGCCAGAATATGTTTGCCGGCTTTAATCTTCCTCGCCCTGAGCTGGAATTCTATCAGGGTAAGCCCCGTAAATACCACGCACAGGAAGATCATAAATACAACCGCGCCCTGGATACTCTCTCCACCCGAGATCGTGCTTCTGAACGCTTCCACAGAATATGTGAACGGCACCCACTCATGAAGATAAGGCACAAAAGAACCTGAGATCTCCAGCGGATAAGTCCCCACAGACCCTGCTAACTGAACCACCATAAATACAAGCATCAGGAAGCTTCCCACTTTGCCGATAAAATTGGTAAAGAAATACATCACTGACATAAATGCCACACTGGCCAGACACGCAAATCCAATGGTCCGCCCCATCTCCATAGGACTGAACCCGTCAAATACGTGGAGAAGCAGCACCATGGCAACTGCCTGCAAAACAGCAATGGCATAGAGCACAGATGCCTTGCTGAGCCACCAGGAAAAGCCTGATTTTAATTTTCCCTTATATTTTGTCAGCGGATACATCAGGCTGAATGCAATACATCCCACCCAAAGCCCCACACTCATCATATACGGTGCCATGGCGTGCCCGTTATTTTCCACGGTCGTTATCATGGTCTCTCTCGTCTCCACCGGACCGGCGAACATTTCCACCGTGTCATCCGTGGTTTTTGTATCCTTCACCTGTTCTGCACCGTCCAGCAGGCTGCTGCTGAGTGTATCGGACCCGTCAGCCGCCTGGCTGATGCCGTCTCCCAGCTCTTTACTGCCATCCTTAAGTTTCCCGGCACCTTCCTGAATCAGTCCGGCCCCCTCGCTTAACCGAGATGCCCCATCCAGAAGTGTGCTGTTGTTGGCGGTAAGCTCGCCGGTCCCGGAAACCAGGGACCCGGTTCCGTCTTTCAGCCTGGATGCACCGTCATAGAGCTGGCTGCTGCCCTGAAGAAGTGCTTTCGCACCGCTGTCCAGCCGTTTTGCTCCGTCCGCCAGGGTGCCGGCACCATCATCCAGACTGCCTGCGCCATCATTTAACTGACGGATCCCTGTCTCCAGTTCCGGTACCTTCCCCTGCAGCGTACCGGCTCCATCCTTCACCTGTACAGCTCCGCTGCCCACACCGGTAATACCGCTCAAAAGACTGTCTGCACCGTCCTGAAGCGGTTTCATGGCCTCTTCCCGGAACTGCTGTCCCCCTGCTGCCGCCTGTTCTATGCCGGCTTTCAGAAGCGGGGATTTCTGATCCAGCTCATTTGTTCCTGCCTCCAGCTGCTCCGCTCCTGCCTTTGTCTGGCTGGCACCTGCGTTAAGAGCCGCGGCCCCGGTCTCCAGCCCGGACATTTTATCCGTCACCAGTTTCACACCGTCCGTATACGCAGCCGTTTTATCTGCAAGGACCTCACTGCTGTCCCGCAGTTTCTTCACTGCCTTTATAACCGGTTCCATCATCTGGGCCTCTGTGCCCGAACCCTGACGGCTTTCCACAGAAGTTACGGTCTGTCCGCTGACGCCTGCAAGACCGTTCTCTGCCGCATCCGCTGCTGCCGATACAGCCTCCCCGGCCCCTCTTAAGGCACTGCCGCTCTCCTTAAGCAGAGAAGCCGCGCCTTCTAAACGTCCGTTTGCCTCATACACTGCACGCTCATTTTCCTGTGCTGCGGCAACCGCCTGACCGGCTGCCTCTATAATCTGGCTGATATCACCGGAAGCCACAGCCGCATCAAGCGCCTCAGCCAGGCCGTCTGCAGAAACAGCATTTACACTTGCAATTCCATCCGCAGAAGCTTCCAGCTCCCCGGCCTTTCCCTGCAGTTCGTCTGCCTGCCCGTGCAGGGGTTCCAAAGCCGTCTCTGCCTCTGTGACATCCACGTCTGTCTGAACGGTTGTCACTTCCTCAGCACCCTGCGCACTGCTGTTTCCGCCTGCTGTCAGCATGGCATATAACTGTTCCAGCCCCTGATGCAGCGCGGAAACGCCGTCTGCCAACTGTGCAGAACTTGCTCCCTCTGCCCCGTTGACAGCCTCCATACCTGCCCTCAGCTGTTCTATTCCTGTCTTCAGATTCCCACTTCCGGCCTCCAGTGCTCCCGTTCCCTGAACAAGAGCCTCTGCACCCTCATGAATCTGCTTTGCGGAATCCGGCAGCGTCTCCGTGCTCTGCCGAAGCACTTCCAGCCCCTTACACAGTTCTGCCATTGCCGCGTCTGCATTCGATACCCCCACTTTTAAAGCTGTACCTCCGGCTTCCAGCCGGGCGGCTCCGTCTGCCAGTGCTCCTGTCCCCTGTGCAAGCTGATCCACCCCGTCCTTCAGTGCCGGCACCTGCCCATCCAGTTGTGAAAGTCCGGTATGCAGCGCTCCTGCACCGCTCTTTAATTCCTCAGCTCCCGAAACCAGCGTACCGGTGCCATCCGAGAGTTCACTCACTCCCGCTCCTGCAGCCGTCACACCGTCCTTTAGTTCAGCCGCTCCCGAATCCAACTGATCGGCTCCGTCCTTTACCGTGCTCACGCCGTCCACATAAGTTTTCAACCCCACGCGCAGCGTATCACTCCCTTCCCGAAACGTAAGGGAGCTGTCCGCCAGAGTCTCCAGATTATCCGTTATGGTCCTGTTTCCGTCCGATATCTTACTCACACCATCCTTCAGGTCCCTGGACCCATCGGCAGCCTCCTGCATCCCGTCCCCAACCTCAGCAATCTGGTCAAACACAGCCTGGGTATATGTCTTCGTCACTTCCTCCGCCACACTGTTTTTCACCTTCTCCATAGCCGTCTCACTCATCTTGGACGCAATATAATTCGTCCCCGGATTGGTCTGATAGGCAAGTTCCATCTTCTTTGGCTTCTCATCCATCACCGTAGACGCATTCTCGGAAAAATCCTCCGGAATCGTGATCACCATATAATAAGTACCGTTTCTAAGCCCTCTTTCGGCGGTCTCCGCATCCACAAAATTAAAACAAAGCGATTCCTCCTCCCGGAGCTTCTCAACCAGTTCCTCCCCCACATTCAGCTCCCTGTCATTATAAGCAACCGCCTCATCTTCATTCACCACCGCCACCGGCAGCTTATCCAGATTCCCATAAGGGTCCCACATAGACCCCAAAAACAGTGTAGTATAAATCGTAGGAATCAAAACAATCGCCACAACCACCACCAAAAGCAGTTTATTATGGACCAGTCCCTTCCATTCCTTTCTCAGCAAATCACATTCCCCTTTCTGTCACCATTATTCCCAACACGCCATCCACCAACCCCCTCTACCATTCTATGCCCCACTTTCACATTAGCACACTCCAAATCCATTAATAGATACCGTGTTGATTTTCAAAGCAACCTGTATTATACTAAAACCATCCCACCCCCACAACCATCAATCCCCCCTCACCCCATCCATTACTAGACACCCCGCCCCAATTATGTCTCATTTTATACTTTTTTAACATTTTCCCACATTTTCACTCTCAGCCACCCGCACTTAATAACCAACCGCCCCACACCTTCACTCTCAGCCACCCGCACTTGATAACCAACCGCCCCACACCTTCACTCTCAGCCACCCGCACTTGATAACCAACCGCCCCACACCTTCACTCTCAGCCACCCGCACTTGATAACCAACCGCCTCACCCCTTCACTCTCAACCACCCGCACTTGATAACCAGGTGAAGTCACAGCGGCAGGGCCGGGAGGGCGGGGTGTCAGGTGAGGGATGTCTCAGAGGAGCGCCAGGGAGATCCACCTGCCCCAGTTACTTAATGAAGAGGCCATTGCCGATGAATTTAGTAACTGGGAGCAGGTTAGCTCCCTGGCAGCGGAACGCTTCCCTCACCTGACACCCCGCCCTCCCGGCCCTGCCGCTGTGACTTCACCGTCCCTTTAATCAAGACAAGAAAGGAGCCCCAAAATAATGCCAAAAAAACCCGACCGCCGCATAAGAAAAACCAAATCCCAACTCCGCGCCGGCCTCTCCAAACTCATGCAGCACAAAAGCATCAAAGAAATCACCGTAAAAGAACTGGTAGAAGAAGTCGACATCAACCGTTCCACCTTCTACCTCCACTACACAGACATCTACAACATGCTGGAAACCATAGAAAACGACCTGCAGGAAGAAATCCTGAAAATCATCCAGGAACACCCTGTCAGCCCCTTCAATGAAGCCAGCTTCCCCTTCATAGAGGACATCTTCCTGATCCTCTGGGAAAACAAAGACATCTGCAGCGCCCTTTTAGGCCCCAACGGCGACATGTCCTTTGTCAGCCGCATAGAGAGCATTATCTCCGAGCACAGTCTGAAGGTCCTGAAAGCCACCTTCCCGGAAAACATGGACAGCCTGAAATACTCCTATTCCTTCTGCCTCACAGGATGCATCGGCCTGATCAAAACCTGGCTGGACTCCGACACAGGCGAATCCCCCCAGCACATGGCTGACCTGACCTTCCGCCTGATCATGAACGCCCTGAAAGACATTTACCCCAAACCATAACCCGCCGCAGCCTGCCCCAAGCACTTTCAGACTGCACAGGGAAAAACGAACAACTTTTCTGCACAACAAAAAACCGGCCTGCCGTCCTCCATACGAATCACCATGCAGTCCAAACTGCATCATACATCCATATAGAGTCCGGCAGGCCGGTCCTGTCAGCTCATTCAAACACAGGAAAAACCATCAGCTCCTGGCAGTCTTGCCAAACCAGTCCTCCCTGAGTGCCACATAAAGCTCCGCATTGGTGGCATCCACATAGGGCTTCACATAAAAAATCCCAGCTACTCCGCATGTGATTCCACCAACTATCAGCCACCCGAAAAAAGAAAGGTCCAGAATAAATGCTTCCCACTTCTGCCCATACATCATCTCCTTGCTGATGCGAAGAGCCTCCCTGTAATCAATATCCGGCTGTTCCGCCAGAATATAGGGAACCATTCGGTAAGCATAACTCATCACAATTCCCGGGATCACAAGCAGCAGCGTCCACAGAGCCACAAACAGATTTTTCATGAACATAACCAGCACAGAGTTTCCGTAATACCCGCTCTTAAACCCAAACAACAGCTTAGAAACCGGCGCATTATAATCCCTGTTCTCCACATAAAATCTGCAGGCCCCCATCAGCAGCATCTGAAACACAAAAATATCAAGTAAGATCACTGCCAGGGAAACAGCTCCCGCACTGTAAGCGCTTCCTCCCCAGTTAAAAAACGAATGGCTCCAGTCAAATTTCAAATGCAGTCCGGAAAACTCAAGGAACGATCCCGAAGGGCCGTCACTGCTATAGCTGCGCCCATATTTTGTCGCCACAAGAGCCGATATCAGGGATACCAATACTGCCGGTCCGTAATTTTTCAGGAAATTTGCCTTACCGTTCATTTTCAGGTCAATTCTGTTCCACATAACTTCATCCCCCATTCTCCGGAACCAGTGCCTGTCAGAAAATTCATTCCGACCAACTGTGACACACAGCCTCCCGAAACCATTTTCAAACACGCTCCGATGAATATATATCCGGATAATTTTTCACTGTTCCATATTACCATACTTTCATGGAGAATGATACTTCTTTACCACATTTTCTACCTGAACAATATTGTCAATTCCTTCCGCAGCTCCCAGTTTCTGCACTGCCAGCGCACCGCATGCGTTTGCGTATGCCGCTGCTGTCTGCAGGTCCATTTTCTCTGATAATGCGTACACGAAACCTGCCGCAAAACTGTCGCCGGCTCCTGTGGTATCCACACACGGTACACCGGGAACGGCAGGGCTTGTAAAAAACATTTCCCTGTTTTTCACAAAACATCCCTTATCCCCGCATTTGATCACCACATTTCCCACACCGCAGTCCAGAAATGTATCTGCGATCTCATGCAGTTCTCTTTTCCCGGTAACCAGCACTGCCTCCTCATAATTCGGAAAAAGATAATCCACACAGGCCAGCGCCCCGCGGATATCCTCCGCGGTTTCTCCGTTCTTCCTCTTTGTCATGTCCGCACACACCAGCACGCCCTGTTTTTTCGCCCGCTGAAACAGCCGCTCCATCTCCGCATTTCCAAGCCTCGGAAAGACAAAGATACTGGCAAAACACAGGATCTTTACATCCCGGAAAAGTTCTCCCTCCAGATGTTCCCCGGAAAGAACGCGCAGTGTGCCGTGAGGATTTGTCAGGAAACTCCGTTCCCCGTTCTCCTTCACCAGAACCACATTGATGCCTGTATCCACACCCGGCTCTGTCCTGGCAAGTTCAAGTCCGATCCCATATTTCCGGCAGTGGCCCCTGATGATCTCTGAAGCCGGGTCGCTGCCCAGCACGGTCAGAAGCCGGACATTCCTCCCCAGTTTTGCCAGAACTGTCGCTTCGTTCAGAGCATCCCCTCCTGTCCTCATGGTGATGGCATCTGCCGGGCTTGAACCGGTCTCAAAAACATGTTCGTCGGCCGGCTCTGCCAGCACATCCAATATGGCCGCACCCACAACTAAAATCTTTTCCTTCATATCCGTACTCCTTTGCTCTGCCATTTATCAGCAAATGACTGCACAGCCTCCGCCGCACATTCTCCGGCCGGTCATCTTCAGGCCGGTCCGCCGTCTTCCCGGAACTTTTCAATCAATTCCGTAAACTCCTGCCTGTCCCTTACAAACGCAAACTCCTCACTCTTTTCCAGCTCCGTTAATAACCCAGTTCGCATACGCTTAAATATTTCCGTCTGCTGCCCGCTGTTCTCCTTCTGCTCAGCCAGTTTATAATACAGCCTGCTTTTACTCAGTTCCCACGGTGTCCCCATTTCTTCCAGAATATTTTCGAGCAGCTCCAGCGTTCTGTCCGCGTCTTTTTCTGCAACCGCCATCTCGTAATCCACCATATACTTTCCGTATTGCCACAGATCCAGCAGTTCCACCACATCTCTGCATTTACCTGCATAATATTCCATGTTCTCCCAGTCACTCTGCTTCTTATAAATTTCCATAAGCGTGATCAGGCAGTTCTGCACATCGCCCGCTGCCTGGAGAAGCTTTTGCTGTGTCATTTTCACTGCCTCCTCAACTTTCCCCTGTTTTCTGTACAGAAGTGTGAGCATTGGCCTTTTATCCACCCCAGGCTCCGGCATCTGCGCCAGCAGCTCCTCCGCTCTGCTGTAATCCTCCGCTGTAATATAATCAGACACCAGCATATTCAGAGCACTGCCCCTTATCCCCCAGTCAGTCTCGCTGTTCTTTGCCACCCTTTCAAATAATTCCCGGATTTCCTCCTCATACTTTGCCTTATCTTCATCCGGAACCGGAAACATGAGCAGCGTACCCTTCAGAAAACCGGCCAGATTATAAATCAGACTGTCACTGTTTGGAAACTCCCGGATCTTCTTCATTGCCAGTTCATATCCTTCCTTATACCCGCTCTCCTTCAGCACGGAAAAGACCTCATTGCAGAAATGATTTATCTCCTCCCCCGTCAGATCATCCTCAAAGGACAGCAGGGTATTCAAATCCACCTTCAAAAGCCTTGCCAGCGGCGGAAGCAGCGTGATATCCGGATAGCTCACCCCTTTTTCCCATTTGTTGACAGCCGGCGCCGATATTCCCAGATATTCTGCCGCCTGTTCCTGGGTCAGCTTCAGTTCTTTTCTTCTTGTTCTGATAATTTCATTGATTTTCATAACATTGTCCTCCATCCTACAGAGGGACAGCCGGCGCCGGCTTTCGTTCTCTGTTATAGCTATTATAACAGATGTGCCTTTTGGGCACTATTGATTCCTTTTTAATTTTCATTCAAATATTTTAACCACCGGTTATGCCCAATGGATCCAACCCGTAAACTATAGTCACACACGACCGGAGTCATAATTTTACCATTGTTGAAACCATCGTACCGTGCTATAATCTAAGTTGCAGGATACCTGCATAAAATAGTCCAATTTAAGGAGGTTTTTACAATGTTAGACAAAAATGTATCTGAACTGCTGAACACGCAGATCAACAAAGAATTCTACTCCGCCTATTTATATCTGGATTTTGCCAATTACTATAAAGACCAGGGACTCGACGGTTTTGCCAACTGGTATAACGTTCAGGCCCAGGAGGAGCGCGACCACGCCATGCTCTTCATCCAGTATCTGCAGAATAACAGTGAAAAGATATCACTGGAATCCATAGACAAGCCGGACAAGGTATTCGATGCCTTTGACCAGCCCCTGCATGCCAGCCTGGAACATGAGCGGTATGTAACCAGCCTGATCCACAATATCTACGACGCTGCGTACACGGTAAAAGATTTCCGCACCATGCAGTTTCTTGACTGGTTTGTAAAAGAACAGGGCGAGGAGGAAAAAAATGCGGAGGACCTGATCCGTAAGTTCGAGCTTTTCGGACATGACTCCAAGAGCCTCTATATGCTGGATTCCGAACTGGCAGCCAGAGTATACACTGCCCCTTCCCTGGTGCTTTGATATGAGCGGGGAGAAATATCTGTGTCCCTGTTTTAAGGTCACAAAAAAAGATATCAAGGAGGCCATAAAGGATGGTGCCTCCTCCTTCAAAGAAGTGCGGAAAATGACCAAAGCCGGAAAAGGCTGCGGCCACTGCCAGTGCAAGGTAAAAAAGTACGCAAAGAAACAGCTGAAAAAACACGCGTCCTGAATACTGACGCGCATACAGAATGCCTGCCGGGTCAAGACAATTCGTCTGTCGCCCCGGCAGGCATTCTTCTTACCATATTCCTAGTATTTTCTGCATAACCAGACTCACACATGTGATCCCGGCCCAGCAGCAGGCGCCCATGAAGATTGGCTTTCCGCCTGTTTTTATAAGTTTCACCACATTGGTGTTCAGTCCGATTGCACCCATTGCCATGACAATGAAAAATTTGCTCAGCGTCTTCAGAGGACTGAAGATCCCCGCCGGGACACCAAAGTACACAGCGACCGTGGTGATAACAGAAGCTGCTACAAAGTAAAGGATAAAGAAAGGAAATATTTTTCTTAATTCAACACTGTTCCCTTCCTCCTCTTCCAAATTCTTTGTACGTATTACTGCCAGCACCAGGGTAATGGGGATGATCGCAAGGGTTCTTGTCAGCTTCACGGTCACAGCCTTGTCAAGCGTGGCATTGCCCAGATTATAAAGGGAATCCCAGGTAGATGCAGCGGCTGTTACAGAAGAAGTATCATTGACAGCCGTCCCCGCGAAAATTCCGAAAGCTTCCCCGCTGTGCGTATCAAATCCGATCAAAGCTCCAAACGCAGGAAAGAGAACTGCCGCCAGAATATTGAATAGGAAGATAACGGAGATGGCCTGGGCCACTTCCTCGTCATCCGCGTCAATAACAGGCGCTGTAGCAGCAATGGCTGAACCGCCGCATATGGATGAACCAACCCCTACTAAAGTGGAAATTTTTCCGGGAATTTTCATAACCCTGTGCAGCACATAAGCGATAACCAGCGATGTGGTAATGGTGGATAAGATAATGGGAAGAGATTGTTTCCCCGTCTTCAGAACAACTGTGAGATTCATCCCAAATCCCAGAAGGATCACTGCATACTGCAGAATTTTTTTTGATGTAAAGGTAATACCGGGCTGCAAATCCGTCTTATCCTTCAGAAAGTGTGTTACTACCATTCCCAGCAAAATGGCACAAACCGGACCGCCCACCACAGGGACCAGTTTTCCCAGATACCAGCCTGCTGCTGCAATGACCAGACAGAGCAGCAGGCCTTTCCAATTCTTTTTCACAAAATTCATACTTCCTTTCTCCTTTTAGCATTTTCTTTGGTATATCTTACCATGTTCTTATGATAAATAAAAATTATTTATATTTATTTTTCTATAAAAATACTTTATACTATAACCAGAATATATTTTTAGAGGGGGATAAGAAAATGCAGGATTTTCGTATGGAAACGTTTTTAACCGTATGCGAAGAATTGAATTATACACGTGCAGCCCATAAGCTTGGTCTGACACAGCCGGCTGTTTCTCAGCACATCCATTTTCTGGAAGAGTCCTACGGAACACACCTTTTCACCATACAGGGCCGGAAATTATATCTGACGGAGGCCGGAAAGCTTCTCCATGCCTCTGCCCAGACCATGAAAAACGATGAATCTCATCTCCGCCGCAGGCTCAGAAATGCGCAGCAGCCCAAAAAAGAATACCATTTCGGCGCCACTCTCACCGTAGCCGAATATATCCTTCCCGAGAAGATAACGAAAATCTTAAGCGATGACAAGGGCTGCCGCATGAAGATCACGGTCCAGAATACAAGAGAGCTGCTGCGCCAGATCGACACAGGGGTCATTGACTTCGCCGTGGTGGAAGGCTCTTTTCCCAAGGAAGAATACGACTTCCTGCCCTACAGCAAAGAGCCTTATATTGCTGTATGCGCCGCGGACTTTCCCCTTCCCAAGTGTCCCTGCGTTTTAGAGGACCTGCTGCCCTACACCCTGATCACCCGGGAAAAAGGTTCCGGCAGCAGGGATATCCTGGAGTCCATCCTGGCACAGCAGAACTTAAGGCTCGCTGACTTTGCCCGCGTGGTGGAATACGGCAGTATCGGCGCCATCAAGCGTCTGACCGCTTCCGGGTGCGGCATCACTTTTCTGTACAAAAAAGCCGCGGAACATGAGCTCCGCAGCCGAAAATTAAAAGAGATCAAATTACAGGAATTCCACCTGCTGCACGGACTTAACTTTGTGTTCCGCAAAGATACCATTTTCCGGGAGGAATACGCCCAGCTCTATTCCCTCCTGAAATGAGTAGAACACACTTACGCCGCATCCGCGGATTCCGTTCCCCGGGAGATACGTTCCGCCGCGCAGCATACCTTTTCAAACACAAAATCAAACACCAGACCATATACCACGCCGAACAGGTTATTTGCCAGCCTCAGCGCCACGGACCCTGTCATGCCGAACATTCCCGTAGCCATGGCAAGGGCCCCGAAGGAGTTGAACACTGTCTGCCACAGATAGGTTGCCGAGAATCCCACACCAACGCCGCCCAGCATACCGATACAACCGTAAAAGCTCTCCGGCAGCACCGCGCACAGCCCGAAAAACAGAACACACCCAATGGCATTTCCCGGAAAACGGTATTTGAACCGATCGAGCAGATCCTTCCGGAAAGGCTGGATAATGGACATCATGGCAAATCCTGCCCACATCACTCTCGGAAGATGCAGGAGCTGCGCAAAAAACATGCCGGAGGAGATGCCAAGGGCCATGCGGAGCTGCCATTTCGTCCTGGCTGATGAAAGGGCAAATTCCCGCAGCAGATCCCCCAGTCCCCTCTTATAGGTAATCTCCCTGTGGTTTCTGTAAAAGACAAGCGCAGTCAGCAGTGCGCCCAATGCCAGCGCAAGGACCCGCATGAAATACGCATGTCCGGACACATCATTTCCCTGAAGCAGCAGATACCCCAGAACCCAGGTAGCGTGATTGGCCATGATAATGTTGTGGCATCCCAACGTAAGGAGCAGAAGCAAAAAGACAAAATCCAGTAAAAACGCCCATCCCGGCGGCACCATATGGGTCAGCCTCGGCCCCACGGCCAGAACGGCAAACAAAATGACAATAACCCCCATACCGTGAGAGGCTTTGATTCCCAGATCCGCGGACCGGAACACCATCACGGTAAGCAGCACTACCACCCCGGCCACACTGTTGTCCTCCCCGAATATCTTTGTATAAGCTGTGACAAATGCCATACAGAATGCAAGCGTCAGAAATACTTTGAAAACATAGATGAGAAGATGCCTTCTCTTTTCCCTGCTGTCTTTACTGTTCCGGATCAGTGCCTTTGAACCGGCCTGATTCAACTGTAGTTCCTGATAAATACTCAAATGATCAACTCCCTGAATGATTGATTTCTGTTATTGTTTCATTTCCCCGGATTCCCCTGCCTGATGGTTCACCAGGCGGATCAGCTCCATAAGCCGGGCAAAGTTCTCCTCCCCGGCCCTGCGCCTCATGGAATACAGCGGTTCCAGATAATACTTATATGTGTGATCCAGCTCCTCCCGCCCTTTCTCTGTGATACACAGATAATAACTGCGGTGGTCTGCTGCACACGCCTCCTTCTCCAGAAATTCCTTTCTGCAGAGGCTATCCACCAGACGGCTGACTACCGGCTTGCTGATTCCCATCCCTGCGCAGAGCATATGGGATGTGAGTTTCTCCCCGGAGAGCGCCACCCTGGAGAGCAGATCCAGTTCCTGTGCAGAGGAAATCCCGCCTTTTTTTGCCCGCCTTACATGCAGACTGCAAAAAAGCCTGATATCCTGCATTCTCTCCATCATTTCTATCCAGTCGTATTCCATTTTTCTCTCTCCTGTATACGAATTTGTGAAATGTCCCTGTGGTTCTATTTAGTTAACATTATTAACTATCCAGATATACTACGCCAAATAGTTCATTTTGTCAACTATTTCCAGACATTTTATATTACAGCGTCACCTGCATATCCTTAAATTCCTTTGGCGATATCCCATACTCTTTCTTAAATGCCCGGTAAAAGCTGGAGTAATCCCCGAACCCGAACATGGGATACACCTCACTGATCCCCACATCCCCCAGTATGGCATCCCTGCAGGCGGACAGCCTTTTTTTGGTGATATACTGGTGGATGGACAGTCCCGTACTGTCCTTAAACACATGGGCTATATGGTACTTGCTCACATAAAACTGCTTCGCCAGATTCTCCAGGGACAAATCCCCATCCAGATTTTCTTCTATATAATCAGCCAGCCCCTGATACAGGTTCAGCTCCTCCCGCTCGCTCTTCGGATAATTCTGTTCATGGACGATTCTGTTCAGGTGCAGGATCAGGTCATTGACACACAGGGATATCTTCGCCTCCCTGCCAAACCGTTTGGAGCGCATTTCATCAATAAGCCCGAAGACTTTAGAGCGGATGGTATTGAAGATCACCACATCCGTATGAAAAATGTAATTCTTCGTCACCTTTACATGCTGCATCAGATAGGCATAGTCCGATGAAATTTCCATAAGACTGTTGCAGTATTCCTCCGTGATCCAGAATACAAAACGGCGGTATGGAAGCTCCTGGTCCCGAATCACAGCGTGGTGCCGCGCTTTGGGAGGTATCAGTACAATATCCCCCTGCCTCATGGAATACTCCTTCCCCTCGATGATCATACCCACATTCCCCTCCAGGAAAAAATAAAATTCATAGTAGTCATGCGCATGGTCCTTTACCTGGGACAGATAAAAATCACTGTAATAATAGACCTCAAAATCTTTGGAAAGCATATACTGCCTGGTGCTGAACGCTGTCTGCAGATTTTTTTTCACACCTGTCACCTCCGTCATTTTTTATAGATTATCACGAAACCGCAACTTTTGCAATGTAAACAACAAATCAGTCAATTGGCTTTTTCTCTGCAGTTATTATAATAATAGATAACAAAGTAAATGAATCCCAAGCGGAAAAGAGAAAGGATACAAAAACTATGGAAATGACATTAAGATGGTATGGTTCTAAATTTGACACAGTGACTCTGAAACAGATTCGCCAGATCCCGGGTGTGACAGGGGTTATCACCACCCTTTACGACACACAGCCGGGCGAAGTATGGAGCAGGGAACGCATCGCTGCCCTGAAAGAGGAAGTTGCCGCATCAGGCCTTCACATTTCCGGTATCGAGAGCGTCAACATCCATGATGCCATCAAGACAGGCTCTCCGGAGAGAGACATGTACATTGACAACTATATCGAAACTCTGGAAAACCTGGGAAAAGAAGATATCCATCTGGTATGCTACAACTTCATGCCTGTCTTTGACTGGACCAGAACAGAGCTGGCACGTGTAAGACCGGACGGCTCCACAGTTCTTGCGTACACACAGGAAGCGGTTGACGCCCTTGACCCGGAGAACATGTTTGAATCCATCGCAGGCGACACCAACGGCACAATCATGCCGGGCTGGGAGCCGGAGCGTATGGCTAAGATCAAAGAGCTGTTCGACATGTACAAAGACATTGACGACGAAAAATTATTCGAGAACCTGAAATACTTCCTGGAGCGCATCATGCCGGTCTGCAACAAATACGACATCAATATGGCAATCCATCCCGATGATCCTGCATGGAGCGTATTCGGCCTTCCGCGTATCATCATCAACAAAGCCAACATCCTGCGCATGATGGCAATGGTGGATGACCCGCACAACGGCGTTACCTTCTGCTCCGGTTCCTATGGCACCAACCTGGAAAATGACCTGCCGGATATGATCCGTTCCTTAAAAGGCAGAATCCATTTTGCACATGTGCGTAACCTGAAATTCAACTCTCCTACAGATTTTGAGGAGGCTGCCCATCTTTCCACAGACGGAACCTTTGATATGTATGAGATCATGAAAGCACTCTACGACATCGGATTTGAAGGACCTGTCCGCCCTGACCATGGCCGCATGATCTGGGACGAAGTGGCAATGCCGGGTTACGGCCTCTATGACAGAGCACTGGGCGCTACTTACTTAAACGGACTCTGGGAAGCAATCGTGAAAGGAGCAAGATAGTCATGCAGGTAAATGAACTGGGTTTAAAAAACAGAGAACAGTGGGAAAGCAAAGGCTATTCCCTTCCGAAATTCGACAGAGCAGCCGTAACGGAAAAGACCATGGAAAATCCGTTCTGGGTCCACTTCGGCGCCGGCAACATTTTCCGCGCCTTTCAGGCAAATGTGGTGCAGAACCTTTTAAATGAAGGCGTTCTGGACCGCGGCCTGGTAGTTGCAGAGGGATTTGACTATGAGATCATAGAGAAAATGAACCGTCCCCACGACGGCTACAATATCCTTGTGACTTTAAAAGCAAACGGCTCTGTAGAGAAAACCGTTGTGGGCAGTGTTGTGGAATCTCTCACCGTTGACTCCGAGAATGACACGGACTTCAACCGTCTGCGTGAGATCTTCAAAAAAGACTCCCTGCAGATGGCCAGCTTCACCATCACAGAGAAAGGCTACAGCCTTGTTAACGGAAAAGGTGAGATGCTCCCCTCTGTTGTGGCTGACATGGAAAAAGGCCCGGAAAAACCGGAGAGCTACATCGGCAAAGTGGTAAGCCTTCTGTACACCAGATTCCAGGCAGGCGAAAAGCCTATCGCTATGGTGAGCATGGACAACTGCTCCCACAACGGAAGCAAACTCCACGACGCAGTCTTCGCATTTGCTGATAAATGGTCAAAGACGGGCCTGACAGACAAAGCCTTTGTGGACTATATCGAGAACCCGGCTAAAGTCTCCTTCCCCTGGTCCATGATCGACAAGATCACTCCCAGACCTGACCCGTCCGTGGAAGAGATCCTGAAAAAAGACGGCGTGGAAGAATTAGAGCCGGTGGTAACCTCTAAGAACACCTATGTGGCTCCCTTCGTAAACGCAGAGGAATGCCAGTACCTGGTCATCGAGGATGCCTTCCCCAACGGAAGACCCGAGCTTGAAAAAGGCGGCCTGATCTTCACTACCCGTGAGACAGTTGACAAGGTGGAGAAGATGAAAGTCTGCACCTGCTTAAATCCTCTGCACACCGCCCTTGCCGTATTCGGCTGCATTCTGGGATATGACCTGATCTCCAAAGAGATGAAGGACGAGACCCTGAAGAAGCTGGTAGAGGGCATCGGCTACGCAGAAGGCCTGCCGGTTGTTATAAACCCGGGCATTCTGGACCCCAAAGAGTTCATTGACACGGTACTTGGTGTCCGTATCCCGAACCCGTTCATGCCGGATACCCCGCAGCGTATTGCCACAGATACTTCCCAGAAGCTGGCGATCCGTTTCGGTGAGACCATCAAGGCATATCAGGCGTCCCCCAAGCTGCATGTATCAGACCTGAAGCTGATTCCTCTTGTATTCGCAGGATGGTTCCGCTATCTGATGGGTGTGGATGACAACGGCAATGCTTTTGAATTAAGTCCGGATCCGCTTCTGGATACCGTACGCCCCTACGTTGCAGACGTAAAACTGGGCGAGGCCGTGGATGCGGAAAAACTGCTGAAACCGGTTCTGGAAAATGAAAAGATCTTCGGTGTGAACCTCTATGATGTGGGCATGGCTGACACTGTATGCAGTTACTTCTCACAGATGACAGCCGGTACAGGCGCTGTCCGCAGCACACTGGAAAAATACGTTTAAAACCCTTCGGGGCTGCACGAATCCTCCGCTCGTGCAGCCCCGATTTTTTCTTTTATTTAGTATACTTCCGCTCCAAACGGCATAAGTGCCAGCTTGGCGATTTTAAAATGCTGCATTCCAAAAGGAATACCTACCACTGTGACACAGAGCAAAAAGCCGATCAGCAGAGATTCCAGAGCCAGGGGGATTCCTGTCACTATCATCCAGATGACATTGAGAAGCAGGGAGCCTGCCCCTCCGCCGTACTGCACTTCCTTCCCAAAAGGGAAAAAAGCCAGTGCAGCAAACTTAAAACACTGCATTCCCACAGGAATACCCACTATCGTGACACACCACAAAAGCCCTGCCAGACACCAGCTCAGCCCGCTGATACAGCCGCCGAACACAAACCACAGTACATTTCCAAGACATCCCATATAATTCCCTCCTATTCTATCTTATTCATTCAACAGGTCTCTCAGCTCCCCGAGAATCGCTCTCACCCGCATGATCGCGTCATCCACCTGCTCTCTGGCATCATTGATCTTCTTCTGCACCAGATAGTCAGCCACGATCCCATCAAAGAAGAAATCAGCAAAATTCAAAAATGAGCTGATGTCCATGCGCAGGTCAAGGGGAACCTGGACATCCCTAAGTTCTCTCTGGAAGACAAGGAGCTGGCTTTTTGCATCCTCCATATAAGCTGTGGCATCCGACATTTTTGAATGTTTTACCATGTCTGTGAAAAACCCGCCTCCCAGCATATCGAAGATTCCCCAGTTCTTTGCTCCCTGAAGCTTTTCTCTTGCATTTTCCAGGCTGTAAAGAGCCTTCTCACCTGCCGCTGCTGCTTCCTCAATCTCTCTTCTTCTCACTTCGTCTCTCATTTTTCTTTTCCTCCATTTTTTCAGCCGGCTTTCCTGCGGCGGATATCTGGAAGGTGTGCTGAAAATAGATGGAACTAAAAAAAGACCTCTATTATGACATCCGCCACAATAAAAGTCTTGCTATCTCATTTGATACGGACACCTCTCGGTATCGGTTGACGATTTCAAACCCGTTCATCTCTGAACGTTCAGCTACTCCCTTTCGATTGCTTGTATAGAATATAGCACAGAGCACACAACTTGTCAATATATTCCTTTATAAAAACAGAGTTGCGGGACATCTTTCCGCAAGATGCCCCGCATTCTCCTGTTTTCACTCAGCTTTTCTGATCCTTGCCCTTTTGACTTCCCGCTTTCTGGTACTGCCTGTCAAATTCCGGCCTGGGAAGAGGTTTGTTGAAATAATACCCCTGAATATAGAAGCATTCCAGATTCTTCAGCACCTCAAGCTGTTCTCTGTTCTCCACACCCTCAGCCACCACTTCCATCTGCAGCTCCTGGCAGAGCGCCAGGATGTTCTTCACAATGATACGCGCGTTTTCATTGGTAAGAAGATTATTGACCAGCCCCTTGTCCAGCTTCAGGTGATTGAAACGGATTGCGGACAGGAAGGAAAGGTTGCTGTATTTGGCTCCGAAATCATCCAGAGCTATATGGTAACCTGCCTGACAGATCTGCTTTCCGATCTGGGCCACTGTGTTGCGCTCCACCTCCCCCATACTCTCCGTGATCTCTATCTCCACGTACCGTTTGTCCACGCCATAGCGGAAAATAATCTCCTCCATCCGCTCTATAAGCTGCTCCTCCAGCAGGGTTGCCCTGGAAAAATTAAGGGAGACGGGAATCAGCTCCACACCTCTGCGCTCCCACTCTTTCAGGATTCTGCACACTTCTTCAAAGACAAAGAAATCTATATAATGTATCAGGCCCGCTGTCTCCAGATAAGGGATGAACTTCCCGGGCGGCACGATTCCCTTCTCCGGGTCCTGGTAGCGCACCAATGCCTCTGCGCCGCAGAGTTTGTTATTATATGTATCAATCTTAGGCTGGAGATAGACTGTAAACCTTCCCTCTGCGATCTCCTTTAACAGCGCCTTCAATACCCCTGCGTTTCTGTGGACTTCTGCGTAAGGATGCTCACTGTAGTAATCCTGTTTTGCTATCATTCTGCGCTCGTCCGCACTGGCGATGAGAAAATCCAGGCTGATATCCGTATCCGACCAGGCGCTTCCCACAGAAATGCCTGCCACATCCCGCATCCTCTCCCTCATTTTCTTCAGACGTTTTATGAAAGAGTCGTGGGATATATTTTCGCTGACCAGCAGAAACTCGTCACCGGTAAAACGGTAGATCCTTGCCGCCGGAAATTCTTCCTGCATGATACCCGCAGTAAATTGTACCACATTGTCACCGTATGCATTTCCATATACCCTGTTGATATCCTTTAACCCGTTAATGTCCAGGGAAACGACGCCAAGTGAGATCAGGCTCTCCTCTTTAAGACCGGAACAATACTCTTTATAACTGTTCCGGTTGAGCACGCCTGTCAGCTCATCGTGATGCATGAGAAATTCCTGCTTTTCCTGCAGCCTGCGCTTTGTCAGTTCATTTGCCATAAAATACTGCATGGTACTCAGAACTGCCGTATGCTCTGTGTTTCTTGTGGGATTGTCAACGCCCATGTAGCCAATCAGCTTATCCCCTTCCTCAAGCCCTGCCGTAAAGCAGGACTCAATACCCAGGCTCTTCATAGCTTTATACAGCCCCCGGCGCTTCTCCCTCCACGGTTCCACATCACGAATGTACTGAAGCTGCCTTAATTCCTCCCATTTCCAGCCTCCCGGGCCTCCCGGGTACAGATAAGGCCTCATGCCGGAACAGATGGAAGACGCTCCCTCCTTCTTCCACTCATAGACATCCCTGACACCTCTGCTCTCCGGTTCACATTCGATCACATACGCCCGGTCCGCACCGTAATAGACAGCCAGGGATTCCAGCACCTGTTCCAGTGAATGCCCAAAATCCATCGCGCCGGTCAGCGCAAACATACTCTGCAGCACCACCTTTTCTCCCTCACTGTCATGCTCTGTATGGGGCATACACTGCCCGGTTCCCCTTATGCCGGGATTATCCGGCTTATATTTCTTCAACTGCTCGCTGTAGACAAAGACACCGCTCCTGCCCATGGATACGCCTGTCTCCAAGGCTGCCCTTGCCTTCTGGTACAGTCCCTGAAAAATATTGTCGGACCTGCTGTCAAAAATAATACCGCAGGACACATTGACCGCCCGGCTGATATTGGGAAACATATAGGGAAGTGCAATCGCCCTGACAACCTCCTCCGCGCACTGCCGTACAAATTCCATCCTGGGATTGTTATACACAAAGACTACAAACTCATCCCCGTAGAATCTGCCGATAATGGCGTCCTCTATAAACCTCATTTTTAACTGGTTGCTTATCTCCTTCAGCACATCATCCGCAGCCACATAGCCGATTTCATGTACCAGCTTTGTAAAAAAGTCCACATTGAATACCAGCAGCGCATAGGACTGTCTTCTGCCGTGGTTTTTCAGCAGTGCATCACCTATCATCTGTATGGCGGTATCTTTGTTGTACACACCTGTCTGCACATCATACTCCGCCCGGAATTTCAGGGCAAGCTCCAGATTTTTCTTCTCGTTGATATCCTCCAGTGTACCATAGACATAGAGGTCTCCGTTCTGTACATCCCGCACCAGACGGGCCACGGCATTGACCCAGGACAGCCTGCCGCTGCCTTCTTTTCTGCGGTATTCAAAATTAATGGTTGTATTTCCCTCTTTATAGGCTCTGCAAAGCGCCTCACGGTTCATGAGTTTCAGCAGACGCAGTTTGTCTTCCTCGTTGGCTATACTTTCATTGTGAAGCACCATCAGCTCCTCATATGTCATTCCCGGAGAATACTCCCTCCGGACTTTTCCGTCTACATACTCTACACAGTTCTGATCAAGATTACACCGGAAGCTGGCGATCACACCGCCGTCATAGGTCAGCCTGAGCTGCATCTCCTGCTGGCAGATCATCTCTGCTTTTTTCTGTTTTGTGATATCCTCCCCCACAGCAACTGCGCTGCAGGGCACATGCTCCCCGTCATAGAGCATGGCATAGGTGACCCGTTCCCACCACCAGTAACTTCCGTCTGCTGAGCGGGTGAGAATATCCGCCTGCACATGGCTCTGCCCCTTCTCCAGCCTGCGGTACAGGTCAAGCAGATCCTGACGGCTCCGCGGATGTATATACCCCTCCTTAAGCAAGGCTTCCGGCGCGTTGGCCATCTGCCGAAAGCCATGGCTCTCCTGTGCTCCCTCTGTCAAAAACAGCGTACGGGTCTTCAGATCATATTCCCATACATTGATGCAGGCTTCCTTAAGCGCTGTCCGGTAAACCATCTCCTTATGGGAGGATTCCTTCATTGGAAGCAGGGCGGGGACTTTTAGTTCCTCTGCTTCTTCTGCCGTGTTCGCCCTTCGTTCTCCATATATACTGTACTGTCCCTTGCCGTTTTTCTTTGCCTGGTACATGGCAGCATCCGCTTTTGCGAACAGGGACATAAAATCCGTGCCGTGTTCCGGGTAAAAGCTGACTCCGATGCTGCATCCGATACTGCAGGTAGTCTCCCCGTTGGTGTAATGGTCAAAGATATTGCGTATGGCATTTACTTTGCTGTCAATCACATTGTTCCTCTGCAGATTGGTCATAAATACCACAAATTCATCCCCGCCGATCCGTGCCGCAATGTCCTCATGTCTGAAAATGGCCCTGAGGCTTCCCGCGGTTTCCCTCAGCACCCTGTCACCGAACAGATGCCCATAGGTATCATTGATCTGTTTGAAATTATCCACATCAATGAGAAGCATCGCCGCGGGATTATGCCCCTGCTGCATATAACGCTCCACTCTGGCCTCACATTCCCTCCGGTTCAGAAGTCCGGTGAGAGGATCTAAGGCAGCCGCTTTCTGGGCTCTTATGATCTCCTTTTTTCTCTGGTCAATATCTGAGATAATGCCCAGGATCTTCAAAAGCTTCCCGTCCCTGTCCCGAAGCGCAGTCGCATGGACATCCACCCAGAGATAAGAGTTGTCCTTTGCTTTGAGACGGTACTCACATTCCATCTTGTCATTCCCCTTTAAAATGGCCTGAAATCCGCTCCGAAGTCCTGCCTTATCCGCCTCATACACAATATCTGTGGCAAACATGGAATCCGGGAAACCATCTGATGGAATCTGATACCCGAATTTTTTCTCAAAATTAGGGGAGTAATATATTTCATAGGTGACACAGTCCAGCTCAAAAATAATATCCTGCATCTGGGAGAGCACGATCTCATACCGCTTCTCACTGATAGCGAGCTGTCTCTGTGCCTCCTTCTCCCTGCTGATATCATGAAAGATACAGTGGAACCAGTCTCCCTGTTCCTTATCTTCTATAAGCTCTGCACTGATCCAGGCCCAGCAGATCGTGCCTCCTTTTTGGACCAGACGGTTTTCGTACATGAAAACCTTGCTGTTCTTCAACTGTCTGTGTATCTCCTCCATGACCATTTTCCGGTCACCCTCATAGACGGTGTCCAGAATATGGTCGTGAAACAGCTCCGAAAATTCTTCCCTGGTATATCCTAAAAACTCAAACAGATAATCATCCGCATCGATCAGGGTGAAATACCTGTCATACCGGCAGTTAAATACGCCTCCGCCGATCTCCTCCATCCCGTCAGAACTGTTCTCTTTTTCATTCATCCTCAATCGGCCTCCTTCTGTCTTCTGCTCCCTTTCCTCCCACACCCGTTTATATAACTCCTATTGTATTACAACTTTGACGGTTTTTAAACTTTTCCGGGTAAAATTGTAATTTTTTTCCATATATCCGGGCAGAGTGCAGGCAACTTGCAGCAGTACAGAACAGAAAAGACCTGCCGCAAAGGCAGGCCTAACTATCCGGCTCCGTCAGGATCGTCACCTGGGTGACATATTGTTCTATATCCGAGACTGCTATTTCATTCATTCCGATTTCATAGGCATATCCTGTGATCCGTAAGCCGTGCTCTTCCGCAAAAGCCAGCATCCGGCTGTAAAGTCCGGGCAGTCTGTCCCAGCTTCCTGTACAGATGCCCCGCAGATAAGTACCTTCCGGCTTTCTGTAAAATCCCTCCACCCGCACAGGACTCTCTAACTGGGTATATAATCCGTCATAGATTTCAAATTCGCCCTGCCGGATTTTTTCCACAGACAGTATGCTGCCGCAGCTTGTCTTATATTTGCTCAGATCCCAGGTCTTCTGCAGATGCTCCAGCAGAGTGGGCATATCCACGAATTCTCCCTGCTGTGCCTCAGAGGACAGTGGTGTTATAAAAACATACTCCTCCTCACAGTTGATCAAATCAATCTGCCCGTCCTCCACCTCCATACAGAGCCGCAGCATATCCTGTTTCTTCTTCAGAACGTTTTGCAGGTTCTCCAGATTGCGGATGGTATCTTCAATCTCCCCTATCTTTTTCTCTGAAAGAGATATAAATCCCTGGGCTGTGGGCTTGTTCAGATATTCTTTGATCTCCCCGATGGACATATTCAGCTCCCGGAGCGCCAATATACTTTCCAGTTCCGCACTCTGCCGGTATGTATAGTAGCGATATCCGTTCTTTCCCTTGTATGCAGGAGAAAAAAGGCCGATGTCATCATAGTAATGCAGTGTCCGCTTGTTTAAATGATGCAGCCTGGCAAACTGCCCTGCTGTAAAAAGTATGGAATTCTGAAACATGTCCTACCCCCTTGCGTTTTATCCTCTGTACGCTCTCAGACCATTATACCACGCACATATTTTTCTTCAAATGCATCAGCCGGCATCGGCCTTGCATAGACATACCCCTGTATCATATCACAATTTACCTGCCGCAGATACTCCACCTGCTCCGGTTCCTCTATTCCCTCCGCCACGGTCTTCACATTCAGCTTCTTTGCCAGCTCCATCAGACATGCGATCACATCTCTTGCCTTCTCACTGTGCATATCCAGAAAGAAGAGACGGTCCAGCTTCAGAGCATCCACATCAAATTCTTTTAAAAGGCCCAGGGAGGAAAATCCGGAACCAAAGTCATCCAGAGAACAGGTAAATCCCAGTGCGTGCATCCGATGTATACTGTCCTTCACCACATCAATCTGCTCCTCATCCAAAAATATGGATTCTGTCAGCTCAAATTCCAGCATCTCTGTCCTGACACGGTACTGTTTCGCGATACCGGAAAACTCCTCCAGAAAGCCCGGTTCCCTGAAATGCTGTCTTGACAGGTTGACAGAGACAGGAATCAGCCTTTTTCCCATTCGCTCCCACTTTGCCATGAGAGCGCACACCTCCCGGAACACATATACATCCAGCCTGCATATCTTTCCGTTTCTCTCAAACAGCGGGATAAAATCCGATGGACAGATCACGCCCCGCTCCGGGTGCTGCCAGCGCACCAACGCTTCCGCCCCCTCTGCCTCACCGGTCCTGGGGCTGACCTTTGGCTGCAGATATACCCGGAAATGACGGCTGCGGAGGGATTCCTCAAACAGCTCGTTCATCTCCTCCTCCCATTTCAGGCGCTTTACAAAACTCTCATCATAGAAGACACATTCCTCCCCAGCCTTTTTCTCCACACTCTGCTCCGCCAGGCGCGCATGATCCTGCAGAATGGTGATCTCCTCGCCTGGGTGTTCAATGATACAGGCTCCCTGACGGAATGCCACAGGATGGCGGGGAGCTTCGGATCCCGAAAATGCATTCACTTCTGTAATAATATCCCTGAGCCTTGCCCGGATACGCGCAGGCTCCGCATCCCGAAGACACAGGAAAAAATTGTCCGATTCATTTCTGGCGGCAAATTCATCGTCAGATGGTTTGATATGACGCTGCAATACCCGGTGGATATGGCGCAGCATCTCATTGCCTCCCTCAATGCCGAATCTCTCGTTGACCATTTTAAAGCCTTTTACATTCATCATGACAATACAGTTGGAGGAGGGGGCCATTTTACAGGCCAGCTCCTCATATTTCAGGCAGAAAGCCGCCTGGTTCATGCCTCCGGTCACATGGTCCTCAAACGCATAGCGCTCCAGTTCCCTTCTTCCTGTGCTGAAAAATCGGTACACCTTTATAAGGAAGATAAAAAATACGGCCATGACAAATATGAGGATCAGAAAAAATCTCCATATACTCCCCTCTGAGCTGCCTGCAATCAGGTCCGAAGGTATGATGGTCAGCAGAACCCAGTCATTTACTCCCAGCGCGTCATAGGACAGATAGAGTTCATCCTGATGCGTGGATGTAAATGCCAGGATTCCGCCTGTGCCCCTCCGCATATTTTTCCGCATCTCATCAATCTCAGATACAACTTTCCCGTCTTTGCTCTTCTTGAAAATATCATCCAGCTGCAGAAATGGCTTTAAATCCGTGGGGGAGAGAATCACCTTCCCGCTGCTGTCTATGATACAGCTCAGGCTTTGTCCGTCAAAGCTCTTGGACGCGATCATATCCTGCATTTTTTCCTTGCTGCGGATGCCGACCATGACATATTCCACGGATTTCTCCCCATCGCCGCCATAAACCGGCACGGAATAGATGATTTCCTGACCCCCGAGATAGCTGGTTCCTGTTCTCCCCTTAAAAGCTGCCCTGACACAGTCCAGTTCTGCCATTCCCTTCAGTTCCGCCTTGCCAATGGTCTCCGGCACCTCTGTATGCACCATTTTTCCCTGCCTGTCTATAACCGTCAGAAAATTAAACTCCAGCACTCCGGCCTTCTCTTCCAGAAAATTTTGAAGCTCTGCCGTATCCTCTCCCGACCCAAAGGAATCCGGCAGATACCCCGCGGCAAACTCTGATATCATTGCCAGGTCCTCGGATTTGTGATGCATGGTATTTCCAATCTCCCCTGCCATACGCATTGTCACATCATTTAAATATTCCTCCGTGCTGTGATCCAGCACCTTCCGGAGGTCAATGGCATTCCAGGCGGAAATGAGCAGCGTGATCAGGATGACCACCCCGATGATCCCCACCTGCATTCCGCTTATCAAAAAAGGCCCCTGATATGCGGAGCCTTTTCCCACCCTTCGTCTCATGTTCCATACTCCTGCCATAATACGATTCTGTTTTTCCTATTTTTTCTCTTTAGAATATTTTACACTGAATTTATTTTGAAGCGCAATCTTATATTTGTGTACATATACATATAGTATTATAATAGAGATATACTATCAGCATAAGGGAGGCTGCACCATGGAACAGAAGAACAGATTATTTGATTTTTTATACCAAAGTCTGAGGGAACAGATTGAGACCGGACTTCTTCCTTACGGAAGTGCGCTCCCCTCCATGAGCCAACTCTGCGAAATATACCATGTGGGAATGCGCACAGTCCGGGAGGTACTGAAAGCCCTGGCAAAGGAAGGTCTCATCCAGACAGCCGAGCGGAAACCCTCCCGCGTCATATACCGCCCTTCGGGGAACCACTCTCCTGAGGAACCGTCCGTGCGCACAGTCCTGGAGCACAGAGACTCTATCCTGTCTGTGTATGAGACCATGACTATCCTGATGCCTCCTCTCTTTTCCTTCTCTGCCCTGGTCTGCGGGGAGGAAAAGATGCAGCACTGCCTCTGGATTCTGGCGCATGAGAAAAAAGTGCGCAGGAATAAGTGGCAGACCTATTCCATGTTCCTGCATGAAATTCTCTCCGCCTCCGGCAGTCTGCTGTTCCGTGACCTGTATATCAGCCTGGAACTCTATGCCCAGATTCCCTTTTTCTGGGAGCGCAGAGGTTCCATTGTAAGACCCTGGGAAAATGTAATAAGTCATAACACTTTCTGGGACACCGGACTGCTGAAGCCGGAAAACGCCGAGGAGGCTCTGCACTATTTTACCGCGCTTTATCGTTTTACGACAGATATCATACAGGAACATCTGAAAATACTTGTCTCAGAAAACCCACAGGTAAAGGCAGCCGGTAAAAACGTCTACTCCTGGAACGCCGACCTGGGACGTGATCATTATTATATGCAGATTGTACGGGATATTATTGACAAGATCGGAATGGGCCTCTATAAGGACAGGGAATTTCTGCCTCCGGAGGGAATACTCGCCGGACAGTACCAGGTCTCTGTCTCCACGGTGCGCAAGGCGCTCTCTGACCTGAACCGTCTGGGCTTCTGCAGAACCTACAATGTCAAAGGAACACAAGTCACCCTCTTTAATGACGAGGCAACCTTTGTCTGTATGAAGGACAGAACCTATAAAAAAGACACGCTGCTGTACTTAAGCGGCCTGCAGTTCATGGCGCTTGCCGTCCCCCCTGCTGTCAGGCTGACCTTTGACCGGATAACGGATGAGATCCTGGATTCCCTGGCGCAGAGATTCCGAGAACCCAATGCTATTCCCCTTGATTTGATCATGGACTGTATCATAGAGCAGATGCCTCTGTACCCTTTTCGTATCATTCTTAAGGAAGTGAGAAAGACACTGCACTGGGGATATTATTTCTCTTTCTATGCGGAAGGCAATCAGATGTCCAATATCATTAACCAGATGGGGCTGCAGGCTTTTGAATATCTCTGCAGGAGAGACCGGGCTGCCTTCACGGAGCAGCTCAGTGCATGCTACTGCCATATCCTGACTTTTGTCCGCAACTTCATGACCGGCTGCGGCCTTCCCGAAGCTTCCGATATCTCGGCACCGGATATGTCCTTTATCCGCCTGTATATCTGAACAAAAAGAAACCCTTGTAAAATTTTCATTCTACAAGGGCCTTGACGTGCGCGAGAGGATTCGAACCCCCGACCTTCTGGTCCGTAGCCAGACGCTCTATCCAGCTGAGCTACGCGCACATCCAATAATTGGATAGATATTAATTTGTTATTGCCTCAGCAACGAAATTTATTATATCCTATGGTGCGAAAAATGTCAATAGGTTTTTGAAACTTTTTTTAATCACTCTTTTACCGTCATACTTAACAGATGACTGCAGGAAGCAAACAGTTACACTTGCCATTTTTCAGCGGATTGTTTATAGTAAAGGGTAAGCGCAGTCTGCTTATTTATATAAAGGAGTGACAAGAATATGAAATCATCATCAGATCTTAAGACCATGCTGGCCTCCATCCACCGGAAAAGCTATCCTGCCTACAAGGATTTGCGGGGTATCTACTCCTTCGGTGACTATACATTATCTATCGATCATGTGCAGGGGGACCCCTTTGCGGCGCCCTCCAGTCTGAGTGTAAAAATCCCCCTGAAGACCGCCGGTTTTCCTGCCCATTATTATAAGGAAAGGCATACCAGAATCGCCCTTCAGGACTATCTGAACAGACAGTTTGAACAGCAGGTATACCATTTCAGCTTCAGGGCCAAAGGCTCGGGAAAGAGCGGACTCATCTCCGTCAGCCGCTGCGGGCAGGAAATCCTGGACCGCACTGCCTGTGAGATCACCGATACCGACGTGACCGCCCGCTTCACTGTGGGCTTTCCGGCAAACGGCAGGACCATCAACGCTCCTGAGCTGGAAAAAATCCTGTTTGAATTTCTGCCTGTATGCGTGCGGAAATCTTTCCTGTATAAAAACCAAAACGCAAAAACTGTGGAAAATGTGTTTTTTCTGGCAGAGGACCAGCAGTTCATCCGGGAGGAACTGAAAAAGCGTAAGCTGGCTGCCTTCGTGGCTGACAACGCCATCCTCCCAAGACAGAGCGGTGTATCGGACAAGCCGCTTTCCGACTGTGTCCCCTTCATCTCCCCGGACTCCATGCGCACTGAGCTGACTCTTCCCCACAAAGGGAAGATCACCGGCATGGGCATCCCGGTGGGCATCACCCTCATTGTAGGCGGCGGCTACCACGGAAAATCCACTTTGCTGAATGCCCTGGAATCCGGTGTATACAACCACATCGCCGGGGACGGCAGGGAGTATGTTATCGCGGACGACACAGCAGTGAAGCTGCGCTCCGAGGACGGACGTTTTGTAAAGGATGTGGATATTTCCATGTTCATCAATGACCTTCCCAATAAAAAGGACACCCGCTGCTTCTCCACCCCGGACGCCAGCGGAAGTACGTCCCAGGCTGCCGCTATTGTGGAGAGCATGGAGGCAGGTTCCCATCTGTTTTTCATAGATGAAGACACTTCTGCCACCAACTTTATGGTCCGCGATACCTTTATGCAGCATGTGATCAGCCGCCATAAGGAGCCGATCACTCCGTTTTTGGAGCGCGCCCGGGATCTGTACACCGAGGCCGGTATCTCCACCATCTTAGTGGCAGGCAGCAGCGGTGCCTTTTTCCACATTGCAGACACCATTATCCAGATGGACTGCTACCGCCCTGTGGACATAACACATGCCGTGAAGGAACTCTGCAGAGACTTTCCGCTGCCCCCGGCAGACACGCCTGCCTTTGCGCTGCCTCAAAGCCGCAGAATCATGACCACACCTGATTTTCGTGAGCCTCAGGGACGGTCAAGGGGCCGCAGACCGGAGGAGCACAGCCACGGGCAGAGAGAAAACAGAGGTCTGAAGACCAAGACACATGACCGCTATACCTTCTCCATCGGCAAAGAATCCGTGGACCTGCGGTATGTGGAACAGCTTGCGGACTACGAACAGACGGCAGCTCTTGCCTCCATCCTGCGCTATGCATGTGAGAACCTCATCGACGGCAGAAAGACCCTGGACCAGGTAGTGAAGCTGCTTCTGCACCAGCTTGAGACAAAGGGACTGTCCTCTGTCTGCGGAACCTCCTACACGCCCTGCGGGCTGGCCATGCCCAGGCCTCAGGAGATTTACGCCTGCTTTAACCGGTTCAGAAGGCAGTAAAGCACAAAAAACTTTATAAATCGTGAGAATTATCACGGCATTCCCAGACTGCTGCGGCTATACTTATCTGAAACGAGTGAAGCCGCAGCTTTTCTGCGCCCTCACACCATTTATGAAAGAGGTGAAATTATGGGTTATTGTTACAAGACGCAGGATTTACAGCAAGTCTTTTCTGCTCTTACCGAAACTTATGACCTTTACGCTCCCAGACTTTTTCCGAATAAGGGAGCCTTTTCCGATACGGATCTGGTCCGCTATGACAGGATCACTTCCCCTGAGGAAATCGTACTTGACAGGAAGTCACGCTTCTCTCCCAAGGAAGTGCTGCTCCCCATTTCCCAGACCTTATTTTATTTCACAGAGGACAAGGTAACCGAACCGAATCCGCCAAAGAAGGATGCTGTCATCTTCCTGAGAAGCTGCGACCTTCACGCCATACGCCGTCTGGATTATATGTATCTGGAAAACGGCCCTGAGGATTCCTACTACAGGCAGCTCCGCGACCATGTAAAATTCGCGCTTCTGGGCTGTTCCTCCTGTTTTGACTCCTGCTTCTGCGTGGATATGGGAACCAATAAAAACACGGATTATGATTTCAGCCTGGACCTTACAGGCGATACCTGGAAAATAGATGTAAAATGGCAGGAGCAGGAAGAACTCTTCCGAAAATATGCCGTTTCCCAGGAAACCGTCTCCCCGGCTTTCGTGACAGAGACAAAGACCCGCGTACATATTCCCGAAAACCTGACAGCCAAAGCCGCTAAAAGCTCTGTCTGGAAAGAATATGACAGCCGCTGCATCAACTGCGGACGCTGTAATTTTTCATGTCCGACCTGTACCTGCTTCACCATGCAGGATCTGTTCTATACAGACAACGGTAAGGTGGGCGAGCGCCGCAGAGTGTGGGCCTCCTGTATGGTGGACGGCTACACGGACGTGGCAGGCGGAGGAAGTTATCGTAAAACCAACGGGGAACGTATGCGCTTTAAAGTCATGCATAAGGCACTGGATTTCAAACAGAGAGCGGGCTATCAGATGTGTGTGGGCTGCGGACGCTGTGACGATGTCTGTCCGGAGTACATTTCCTTCTCACACTGCCTGAACCGCCTTTCTGATGCCATGAAGGAGGTGGAAGATTTATGATAAAAAATGAATATATTCCTTTCCGATCAGAAATAAAAGAAGTAATTCGCCACACAGCAATTGAGTACACCTTCCGCATGGAATACACAGGTGATGTGAAACCGGGCCAGTTCTTTGAGGTATCCATCCCCAAATACGGCGAGGCTCCCATCTCTGTCAGCGGCATCGGCGACGGCTGTATAGACCTGACCATACGCCGCGTTGGCAAGGTCACAAACGAAGTGTTTGAGCAGTATGAGGGGGACACCCTGCTGCTGCGCGGACCTTACGGAAACGGATTCGACCTGGAAAATTATAAAGATAAAGAGCTTGTCATTGTGGCAGGCGGCACCGGTGTTTCACCTGTCCGCGGGGTGATCGACTACTTTGCACGCAATCCCGGGGCGGCCAAAAGCGTCACCGTAATTGCAGGCTTCAAAACGCCGGATGACATTCTGTTCCGCCGGGATCTGAAGCTCTGGGAAGAGAATTTAAACCTGATCCTCACAGTGGACAGCAGGGAAGGTGACAAGTCTTACAGAGAGGGACTGGTAACTGCCTATATCCCTGACCTTGAATTTGGTAATATGGATGACGCCTGCGCCATTGTTGTAGGCCCGCCCGCCATGATGCGCTTTTCCACCATGGCCCTTATGGACCGGGGCCTGAAAGAAGAACAGATCTGGATTTCCCAGGAGCGCAAAATGTGCTGCGGCCTTGGAAAATGCGGCCACTGTAAGATCAATGATGTCTATGTATGTCTGGACGGCCCTGTCTTTAACTTTACCAAAGGCCGCCAGCTGCTGGATTAGGAGGTGCAGGGAATGGATGTCAATACAAAGGCTTTAAAGAAAAATGCATTCCGCGTCACAAAAGAGCGCGGCAAAACAGCCTCCCGTGTCCGTGTACCGGGCGGTCATATGGATGCCTGTTATCTGTCCATGATACAGGATATCGCTGAAAAGTACGGCAACGGAACCGTACACATTACCAACCGCCAGGGATTCGAGATTCCCGGCATTGACTATGCAGATATGCCCAAAGTCAACGAAATGCTGCAGCCCATCATTGAAGGACTGGACATAAATCAGACGGACCCGGGCACAGGCTATCCGGCTTCCGGGACCAGAAACGTAAGCGCCTGCATCGGCAACCGCGTATGTCCTTACGCCTGCTACGATACCACGGCATTTGCAAAACGGATCGAGAAGGCCATCTTCCCAAACGATCTGCATTTCAAGATTGCCCTGACCGGATGTCCCAATGACTGTGCCAAAGTCCGCATGCATGATTTCGGCATCATGGGAATGACGCTTCCCCGTCTGGACCCCAGCCGCTGTGTAAACTGCGGTGCCTGTGTCAAATACTGCCGCCGCAAATCCGTGGAGGCTCTGGAGACTGTAAACTACCGTCCAAAGAGAAATGAAGAGAAATGCATCGGCTGCGGTGAATGCGTTCTGAACTGTCCTGCCTCCGCATGGACCAGGGATGAAAAGAAATATTACCGTCTCACCCTTCTGGGACGTACAGGAAAGAGAAATCCGCGTCTTGGCGAGGATTTCATCAAATGGGTGGATGAGGACAGCATCATCAAGATTATCCTGAACACCTATAAATATGTAGAACACTACATTGACCGTTCCGCTCCCGGCGGCAAGGAACACATCGGCTACATTGTGGACCGCACCGGATTTGAAGAGTTTAAGAAATGGGCGCTTGAAGGCGTGGAACTGCCTGAAATTGCGGAAGTTACCACTCCTGTGTACTGGAAAGGTGTCCATTATACAAAATAGAAAAGCCCGGTCTGACGGACTTACGCGTCGAAGCGCGCAGAGAACCTCCTCAATTCTCTGTGCGCTTTGCTTTTACCTCTTGAAAAGGACTCTTCCGGGTAAACCATACCCGGAAAAGCCCTTTTTCTCTTATATCCCTATTTTGTGATTGTCCCATCCAAATCCCACAAATCTTCCCAGCTCTCTGCCCCCGGCCAGAGGAATACCTGGCCTTTTACCAAACGGCAGTTCTTATCTGCAAGGCGGATTTTCTCCATCTCCTCCTTTGTCAGCGGGTCTTCAGTGGTACATTTCAGATTGCTGATATACTGCGGTTCCTTTACGGAAAAAGGAATGGGCACCTGCCCCCGCTGTACCGCCCATTTCAGGCACACCACAGCCGGATGTAACTGATGGGCTTGGGCGATCTCCAGAATCTCGGATATCTGGGTGTCTGCAACGTCCTCAGAGGTCCTGTCACGCTCCGGGCGTGAGGGGGAACCAATGGGGCAGTAGCCGATGGGCACAATCCTGTGCTCCAGCGCGTACGCAAACAGCTCCGGCTGCTGAAAGCCCGGATGAAGCTCCATCTCAATGGCTGCGGGCTGTACTTTGCAGAAGGGAAGCACAGCCTCCAGCTTCGGTATGGTCATATTGGACATACCGATGTGGCGCACAAGACCTTCCTCTAAAAGCTGTTCGCACTGTCTCCACACACTCATGAACTCCTCTGTGGAAAAGGGTTTGGAATCCGGATTCCTGGAATCCCCGTCACAGCCCGGCGCGTGGTAATTCGGAAACGGCCAGTGTACAAAGTACAGGTCCAGATAAGAAAGCCCCAGATCTGCAAGGCTCTGCTTACAGGAAGCTATAACCTCCCCTTCCCCGTGCATGTCATTCCACACTTTCCCTGTGATGAACAGCTCCTCTCTCTTTACAACTTTGTTGTCAAAGAGACGTCCGAGCACAGCACCGATCTCCTTTTCATTCTGATAGACGGATGCACAGTCAATGAGGCGGTATCCGTTTTCCACGGCACCGTAAACTGCATTTGACACCTGCTCTGCGGAATACTTGTCAGAGCCAAAGGTACCTATACCGATCGCCGGCATTCTGGCTCCTGTATATAAAGTTCTGTAAGGCACTTTTGCCGGGTCTACTCCTTTTGTCATCCTGTGCCTACCTTTCATCCTGGTCGCCGAAGACTACAGCTACCTTGCCGCACTGTCCGCCGGCCATGAGTTTATATGCTTCGCCCGCTCTCTCGATGGGGAACTCGTCTGTGATCAGATCTTCCGGATGGATATTCCAGCGCACCAGCCTTTCCACCAGTTCTTCCATTCTCCACAGGCTTGTCACCCAGGAACCAAAGATTGTCTTCTGTCCGTGAATGATATCCGGGCTTGGGTTGAATGTACAGGTTCCGCCTTCACCTACGAAGGCTATTTTGCCCCATTCTCTTGTGGCGCGGATGGCAAGCTGACGGCCTGCGTCATTGGCGCTGGCATCAATCGCACGTTCAACGCCGTATCCTCCCGTTACTTCCAGTATCTCATCCACGGTATTCTCGCCCGGTTTGAAGACATGGTCCACCAGTCCGAGTTTCTTAGCCAGTTCAATACGGTAGTCATTCATTTCCACACCAATCAGTTTATTTGCTCCCAGTGCTTTGGCAAGCATGAGGGCTGCCAGGCCTACAGGTCCAAGTCCCGTCACCAGAACCGCATCATTTCCGCTGATGCCGATTTTCTCAATTGCCTCGTAAACCGTACCGAATCCGCAGGCAACCTGCGCACCGTCTTTGTAGGTGAGTTCATCGGGCAGGGCAATCAGGTCTTTCTCCTCCGCCAGAATGTACGGAGCCATGCCGCCGTTTCTCTGCCAGCCGTATGCCTGACGGAATTTGCTCTTACAGGAAATGTAATATCCTCTTCGGCAGTCATTGCACACACCGCATCCGGAAATGTGATATACGATCACTCTGTCGCCCTTTTTAAACCTGCGGAGGCCTTCGCCCTCCTCCACGATCACGCCGCAGGGCTCATGGCCTGCCACCATACCCGGAATATATCCTTCCGGTCCTTTTCCCACGTGTTCTCTGTAAATGCATCGGATGTCACTGCCGCAGATCGTTGTTGCCTTTGTCTGGATCAATACCTGACCGTGACCCGGTTTCGGAACATCGAACTCCTTCATTTCAACTGAGCTGTTGCCCGGAAGTATTGCACCTGCCATCTTTTTCGGAAGCATTTTTACTGCCATAACTGTTGTCCTCCCAACCGTAAATTCCAGCATTTTCTGCTGTTTTTTATTTGTCCTTATTATACCATTCTGCGCGGAGGTTATTAGAGATATCTGCGACACCTTGCTGTCTTTCATGTCGTGTTTTCGTATATTTTTCAAACTGCCTTCCGTCTTGCAGGCCCTTCTGTATACTTACGGACATCCCCGCCAAAGGTGACAAAAATGTAATAAAAGTTCCGAATTTGTAAGGTAAATCGATGGCAGATATCCCTATCATACCCTATAATCAACACTGTAAAACAAATATCACGGAGGGTTTGAAATGAACGAGATTGCAATACCAAATAAAACAGCCGCTGCCAGATCGGGGTTCACTTCCTATTCTTTGAAGGTTCTGGCGCTTCTGCTGATGACACTTGACCACATTTATTATTACCTGGGAGGCGGGATTCTGCCGGTCCCCCCACATATTTACTCTGCTGGGCCGGATCTCAGCACCCCTGTTTCTGTTTGCCATGGCGGAGGGCTTTTCCCATACACATGACCGGAAGGCGTATCTCAAACGGCTGTATATCGCCTCTGTGCTTATGTCCGTGGGAAATGGCCTGGTCAACGCCTTCCTGCCGCATCCCGGCGGGGCTATGGTCATTAACGGTATGTTTGCCACTTTATTTCTTGTGGGGCTTTACATCTGGGCTATTGAATTGCTCATTGAAGGCGGAAAAGAAAGAAAATGGAAAAAGGCAGGAGCCGCTTTGGTAATGCTGCTCGTACCCGTATTCTCGGGAATTGCGGTTATCCTGTTTATGGGAAATATGGCAGAGCTTTCACCTGTGGGCAGAATCGCCTTCCAGGCAATGTATACCCTGATCCCCTCACCTGTTTTCGTGGAAGGCTCTGTCTTCTGGGTAGTCCTTGGAATCGGATTCTACTTTCTCAGGAATAAGAAAATCGGGCTTTCTGTCTTCTATGTACTTATGTCCGGATTCTTCTTTTTCTCGGCAGCCGGTGCGGGACTGACCTATGAAAATCTGTTTATCCTGAATGACCAGTGGTTTATGATCTTATCGCTTCCTTTTATTCTGCTCTACAACGATCAGCGGGGGCGAAAAATGAAATACTTCTTTTATGTTTATTATCCGCTGCATGTATATCTGCTTGTGATACTTGCCAGGATTGTGGCCTAAAGAAAGAACTATTATAAAATGTAAAAGAGACCTTATCAAAAGGACAGTATTGTTTCACTGCTCCCTTTTATAAGGTCTCTGATCTTACAAAACAGATAAGTATTTATCGCCGCTTTTCCGAAGCACTGACCGTTGTCTGCTATCTTGTATGGGCATCTGCCGGCTGTTTTTCCGTATTGCCGCCTGTTGTCTTTTTTTCTTCCGCTGACTTCAGATATTCCAGAGCCTCCGGGTCTTTTATCTGCATTGCCCTGGACCACTCTTTTGTCGCATCGTCCCTTACCACCTCTGACTGGTTCTTATACAGGAATTTGACCAGTTCATAGACATCCACCCAGATTTCATGATTTCCCTCTCTCTGGGATTCGTCAAAAATAAGCTGCAGGCCAAAATGCAGATGGGTTGTATCAATGTTATTCACATTTTCCTTTGCGCTGTACCCGGTGCGTCCCATATAGCCGATCACATCACCTGCCTGCACAACGCTGCCCACTTCCAGGGATTTGCAGTAAGGGAAATTCTGACGCAGATGAGCGTAATAATAATATCGCCTGCCGTCAAAACTGCTGATTCCCAGACGCCATCCGCCGTACTGGTTCCAGCCCATAGCTGATACATAACCAGACTCCACCGCCACAATGGGTGTACCTGTCTGCCCCATCATGTCGTGCCCCAGGTGTTCTCTCTTATAACCATAGCTCCTGGCCACACCGAAATCATCATAGTCATTATAGGGAAAACTTTTCGCAATCGGACTGAATCCTTTCAGTCCATACTTCTTTGTCCAGTTTACCGTCCCCGGGCTCTCCTGGTCATTCTGATCCTCTTTACGTCCCTCCTCCGCCTGGCTGTCCCGGTTCTGCACTTCCTGACTGTCCCGGCTCTGCACTTCCTGCCCTTCATTTTCTGCCTCTATTTCATACTCTCCCACCAAACCATCCAGGACTGCACCGTAGGCCTCACGGTAGTAGTCAAAAGACTTTATCTCCACAGACAGCTTTTCCACGGTAGTTTCCCCTTTTTGGAGCCTGTCGGCAATCTCATCCATATCTTTTGCCTTATACTGTTTAAAATCTCCGCCGTATCTGGCTCCCAGATAGGCCAGCAGATCCACCCAGTTTAGATGACCTTCCTGCCCATATGTATCCACATCGTAGGCACATGCCTGACGCATGGCTTCACTGGTCACATGGAAATCCACCCATTTTATGTAGTCTTTCTCCACATTTTCCGTGGCGGAATCCTCTCCGCTTCCTGCGGCAGAACCCTCTTCGCCATTCGTACCGGCGCTCTCTTCACCTATAGTGCCGGAATCCGGTACATCTGCTGCTGCGTTCGTATTCCTTCCGGCAGCAAAGGCACCGTCTGAGACATCTTTCCAGCAAAGCACTGCCGTCAGAGTCAGCACAATAACTTCCGCTGTAAAACCATATTTTTTCCATCTCTGTCTGTTCATGTCCGGCCCCCGGTCACATTCTGTATCAATTTATGTGAAGTGATAAAATTTTAGAACTCAGACTGTGGATCGGTGGTTAATGTTCATGCGCCACTGTCCTCCGAGATGTTTTAGACCTAAAGCATAAAAATCCGGAGGCAGACAGCACTATAGGAAGCAGAATGCTCCATTGGAACATTTTATAGATTTGGTGCCTTTTCTTTCATCTCCTCAAAATATCTTTCAGCAATATACTCCGCCGATTCTGCCCAAAAAGCATTTTCAGTGTTTTGTAAGGTTTTATATGTCTGTGATTTATAGAAACGCATTACCGCCTCCTCAAAATCAATTCCCAACTGCTCCTGCATTATATCTACAACAGCTCTGATCTGGATACAGACATTCATGGTTATATCTTTTCCATTAAAGGTATAAATTATATCACTCATACTTTTCCCTCCCTATGAATCGCAGGTAAGCCAGTGCTTTCTCCGTATGGAAAGACACCTGGTTGTTTACCTTACTATATCTTAAACGCTTAACAGCCTCTTCTGCGGTCAATATCCCCGATATATATAACTGCACAGTTTCCATCGTGTTATCATCCGCCACTGGTCCAATAACGATATCATAAGTATGCTGCGTTCCACCTTGGGCTCTGTTCCTTTTAATGAATTCCAGCCACTCTTGGTTCAATGAGTCAAAGCGTTTTATTTTAAGCATTTCGTTTTCTTCAAATATATATTGATATAGATAATAGCACTGTGCTTTTTCTCTCAGCGAAAGCCGGTACCCCCACTCGATTGCCTGTGTCTTCAAAATCCACCTGATGGAGATATTCATGCTGAATCATAATTTTTCAAATACTTGACATTTATGAAACAATTCAGTGACATCCTCTCCGGACAAATGATTGCGCTTTGCATATGTTTCCATTGCTCGTAAAGATAACATCTCAACATCTGTTTGAATACTCATAGTTTTCCTTTCAGCCCCCTCACACAGTAATATTGTCACCTATAGTATATCCATCTTTTAATGCAAAATCAACAAAATACAGCGGCAACCCCCTCAACTTGAGAGAATTGCCGCTATTTTCGAGATACCGTACTGCGTGTTACTGATATTCATTTATTTGATTTCTAAACATAGAAAAACCACCCATGAACTTTGACCAGTATCAGGGTGGTTTTTCTAATCTACACAGGTCAATCCACCTTGTGGGCGGTTGCTCCTTTTATATTCATAGCGCTTCAAATCGTAATCTCAGGCTTTTTCTCTTGCTTTATCCAGTTTTACATTTCTGAAATAGAGTGCCATGTCAATGGAAATCTCAACAATATTCAGTATGTAGAAGAACCATCCCAGATAAAACAGCCAGTCAAGAGAAGTTCCTGCTGATCCGGCTTCCATCCACAGAATCACTTTGCGGGCAATACCGAACACGTAACCAATCCAGATAAAGAACTCAAAGAAAAGGCTCTTTCCTTTTGCTGTTCTGGAAATCCAGGATTTACGGATTGAAATCGGCCACGACAGGCCGAAGCAGAGTATCATAAGTGCTTCTAATAAGTTTGTCATTCTATTTTCTCCATTCCCTCTTTTAATGTGGTGCAAAGACCGCCTCTGTTCTTTCAGAAGCGGTCTGTCTTACGTCCCTCAGATTCTGTCTTACTCTTTATGCTGTGCCAGATAAGCGGCTCTGCCCTCTTCGTACAGGTTCTTTCCTTCGCTGTCGATGATGACAAACAGAGGCATATCCTCCACATATAATTTTCTCAATGCCTCCGCGCCCAGATCTTCATACGCGATCAGTTCCGCTTTTTTTATACATTTTGCCAGCAGTGCGCCTGCTCCGCCGATCGCGCCGAAGTAAACGCCGCTGTATTTTTTCATAGCTTCAATGACTTCCGGAAGGCGGGCGCCTTTTCCGATCATGCCTCTTGCGCCTACGGACATCATAGTCGGTGCATAGGCATCCATACGTCCGCTGGTGGTAGGGCCTGCGGAGCCGATGACCTGGCCCGGTTTCGCCGGTGTGGGGCCCACATAATAGATGGTAGCGTCAGTGGGGTCAAAGGGAAGTTCCTCACCTCTTGCCAGTGCTTCGCACATGCGCTTGTGGCCTGCGTCACGTGAGGTGTAGATGGTTCCTGTTACATATACGGTATCTCCCGCATGAAGAGTTTTTGCCAGCTCTTCGGTAAGGGGCAGTGTAATATGTTTTTCCATTTAAATCACCTCCGTTTTGTGGCGGGTCACGTGGCAGTTGATATTGATGGCACACGGCATACCTGCAATATGTGTGGGCATGGTCTCAATGTTCAGTCCGATGGCAGTGGTCTTACCCCCGAATCCCTGCGGTCCGATACCGAGCTTGTTGATCTTGTCCAGCATTTCCACTTCCAGATCCGCATAGTACGGGTCCTCATTGGAGGAATCAATGGGCCGCATCAATGCTTTTTTCGCAAGAAGGGCAGCCTTGTCAAAAGTACCTCCGATGCCCACACCCACAACCATAGGCGGACATGGGTTCGGGCCTGCTGTCTCGACTGTCTCCAGGATAAAATCCTTGATTCCCTGCAGGCCTGCTGACGGTTTGAACATGCGGATAGCACTCATATTCTCACTTCCGAAGCCTTTCGGTCCCACTGTGATCTTGATCTGCTCACCCGGAACAATCTCGGTATAGATCATGGCCGGTGTGTTGTCGCCTGTGTTGCCTCTGCGCACCGGGTCTTTTACTACGGATTTTCTCAGGTATCCCTTATCGTATCCGCGGCGCACGCCTTCGTTCACAGCCTCGCTTAAATCACCGCCTGTGATATGTACGTCCTGTCCGATCTCCAGGAATACGCATGCCATTCCCGTATCCTGGCAGATTGGTACATTCTGTTCGTCAGCGATCTCAAAGTTCTCAATAATATTGTCCAGAACGCCCTGTGCAATTTCCCAGTCTTCACATGCTCTGCAGTTTTTGATCGCACATTTCACATCCTCAGGCAGATGTTCATTGGCCTGGATGCAAAGGTTCTCAATGACATCTGTTATCTGGCTTGCCATTATTTCACGCATATACGTTCACTCTCCTATCTCTCGTGGCGGGCATATTTAGGAAGCAGCAACGGTGATACATCATCGGAAGCAATGCCTGCATTATTCAGTTCTTCCGCATATTTCTCAATATGCTCCAGTGTCATGGTGCCAAGCTCTGTCTCCTTTGCCCTGGCTGCTGCGGCCTTACCTGCGTTGCGGCCGAATACAATGATATCCAGAAGAGAGTTGCCCATCAGACGGTTTCTGCCGTGGATTCCGCCTACCGCCTCACCGGCTACCAGCAGATTGCTGATCTCCTTTGTAAATCCGTCTCCGCCGATTTCCAGACCGCCGTTCTGGTAATGAAGAGTCGGGTATACAAGAATCGGCTGTTTTCTCATATCAATGTCATAGTTCATGTACATACGAAGCATGGCAGGGATACGTTTCTCAATGGTACCCTCTCCGCCGATTCTCTCGATCATGGGCGTATCCAGCCATACACCGCTGCCAAGAGGTGTTGCCACGCCTTTCCCCCTGTCGCTGCACTCGCGGATAATGGAAGCTGCTGCCACGTCACGTGTCTCCAGAGGATGCATAAATGCCTCTCCGTCAATATTTACAAGCATGGCTCCCAGAGAACGTACTTTCTCTGTAACAAGAGCACCGAAGATCTGTGCCGGATACGCAACACCTGTAGGATGATACTGAATGGTATCCTGGTATAAAAGCGGAGCACCTGCACGGTATCCCAGAACCAGACCGTCTGCGGTTGCACCATAATGATTGGATGTGGGGAAATTCTGATAGTGGAGACGTCCTGCGCCGCCGGTCGCAATGATAACCGTCTTTGCTCTTGCCACCATATAGTCCTCTGTCTCCATGTTCTGAAGAACAGCACCTGCCACTTGACCTTTTTCGTCCTTGATCAGCTCCACTGCGGATGTAAATTCCACAACGGGGATCTGACGGTTTAAAACCTCATCGCGCAGAGTACGCATGATCTCCGCACCGGAGTAATCCTTGCAGGCATGCATTCTCTTTCTGGAGGTACCGCCGCCGTGGGTGGTGACCATATTTCCCTCTGCGTCCTTGTCAAACATAACACCCAGCTTGTTCAGCCACTGAATCGCGTCCGGGGCTTCCATAACCAGTCTTCTCAGCAGTTCCGGCCTTGCTGCAAAATGTCCGCCGCCGAAAGCATCCAGATAGTGCTGTACCGGGGAGTCATTTTCCTTGTCTGCTGCCTGGATACCGCCCTCTGCCATCATGGTGTTGGCATCACCGATACGCAGTTTTGTGACGATCATAACGTCTGCGCCTGCCTCGTGAGCTTCGATCGCAGCGGAAGAACCTGCTCCGCCGCCGCCGATCACCAGCACGTCCACGTCATAATCCACTTTGTTCAAATCTATATCCACATTTAACAGACGGCTGTTGGAGTGGAGTAAATGTCCCAGCTCTGTGGGGGCTTTCTGGCCCTTGTTTGGTCCGATCTTGATCTCTGTAAAGCCGTCTTTTTTGTAGTCCGGATGATAAGCCTTCAAGAGGGCGTCTTTTTCATCAGCGGTCATACGCCTGGGTTCCATGCCCATACGTTCGTCTCTGGTCGCTTCCACCTTTTTAATGGACTCAAGCATTTCTGGTGTAAACATGGCTATCCCTCCTTATTTCTCAATCTCTCTTGTGTTGTAAAGTTCCTGCATTTCCGTAATGGGTTTCTGCATAACCTGCTCGATCAGTTCATCATAAGCACCCTTGTGGATCTCCTCCACGCGGTTTTTCAGATGTTTTGTCTCAGGCGCGATATATTTTCCTGTGAGGCGCCTTGCAAGAAGACCAACCATAGGATGAGAAATGCCGGCCGGGCATCTTACGGAACAGCAGCCGCAGCTTACACAGTCAAAGGACTCCTCTGCGCATTTCTCAAATTCCCCTCTCTGTGCGTAAGCAATGTACTGCATAACGTTCAGATCCTGTGTACAGGCTTTTGTACAGGCATTACATCCGATACAGCTGTAGATCTCCGGATAGAGTTCCATCATGATCTGCTGAGTCGGTTTGATTTCCTCTATATCATAAGTTCTCTTATCTGTGGGGAAGAAGGGGATGCTTGCCACATACATGCCTTCCTCCACCTGTGTCTGACAGGCAAGACAGGTCTTTAACTCGTTCTTTCCCTTGATTCTGTATATTGTAGCACATGCCCCGCAAAAGCCGTGACGGCAGCCGCATCCTCTTTTCAGGGTGTAACCGGCATATTCCATGGCTGTCATGATCGTCAGATCTGCAGGCACGCTGTATTTCTTACCAAAGAAATATACATTTACCATTTTTTCCATTATAGGTACCAATCCTTTCCTTAATACTCATTCGGTAATTCATCAATCTCATCACAGCGGAATACCGGTCCGTCTTTGCACACGTACTTGGAACCGATGTTGCAGCGTCCGCATTTGCCTACGCCGCATTTCATGCGCAGCTCCAGAGTTGTGTACACCTGCTCTTTGGAGAATCCCATCTCCTGCAGAGCTGCCAGCACGAACTTGATCATGATCGGCGGGCCGCAGACAAGGGCTGTCTTGTCCGTGGTAAAGCCCACTTCTTTCAGGTAGTTTGGTACGAATCCCACATGGCCGTCCCAGCCTTCCTGCTCCCGGTCGATGGTCAAATATACATTCACGCCCTCTGTCTTCATCCAGACTTCCTGGATCTCTTTTAACTGGACCAGATCGTCTGCGGATCGGGAACCGTAAAGGATGTCCACAGTGCCGTAGTTCTCTCTGTTGTCCAGCACATAGTTGATCACGGAGCGCAGAGGCGCAAGGCCGATACCACCTGCGATAAACAGCAGGTTTTTGCCTTTTAACTCAGTCTCTACCGGGAAATGATTTCCGTACGGCCCTCTCACGGTAATCTCGTCGCCCACCTCAAGGCTGTGGAGATAATCGGTGAGGACACCGCATTTCTTGATGCTGAATTCCTGGAATTCTTTGTTAGTCGGTGAGGAAGTAATGGAAAACATACCTTCACTGATGCCCGGTGCACACACCATGGCACACTGTCCGGGCATATGTTCAAAAAGCTTTCCGCCCTCCGGCGCGTTTACGCGGAAGGTCTTCACATCCGGCGTCTCCTGGCGGATATCCGTGATGACTCCCACCTGGGGGATCAGCGTATCCAGTGTATAATTCTTATGACAGGTACATTCACTCATTATTTGTCACCTCCCTGGTTCTGAAAGGATTTGATAACCTTTACGATATTTAAGGAAGCCGGGCATTTTTCCACACATCTGCCGCAGCCTACACAGGAATACATCCCGTCGTTGTTTGCCGGGAAATATACCAATTTATGCATAAATCTCTGACGGAAACGCTGCATCTGGCTCGTACGGTTGTTCCCGTGTGCCATCATGGTGAAATCCGAGTACATGCAGGAATCCCAGCAGCGGTATCTCTTGATTCCGTGGCCTGTGTCGTAGTCCTTAATGTCATAGCACTGGCAGGTTGGACATACAAAGGTACAGGTTCCGCACGCCAGACATGGCTTGTACAGTTCTTCCCAGAGTTCTGAATTGAATTTTTCGTTTAATGCCTCCCCGTTCCATCCTTCCAGGGAAAGATTGGAGTAAGGCAGCTTCTCAACGATTCCGCGGATGGATGCTTTCTCTTCCTCCACTTTCTTCTCGTCCTCAGCGTCTGCCTCAGCAAGAAGGCTTTCTGCGGATTTCGTAAGGGCATCTCCCTTTTCTGTGAGGGATTTCCAGTAAAGCTCCTCGCCTGTCATCCACACAGCCACATCTGCCGCCGGCTCTGCACAGTCTGCGCCAAACACTTTACAGAAGCAGGTCTCTTCCGGCTCATGGCATGCCATAGCCACAATAGTACCGTGCTCACGCCTTGCCGCATAGAAAGAGTCTACCGGGTCAGCTAAAAATACTTTATCTAAAACCTCCACACCTTTCACATCGCAGGCCTTCATTCCAAATACCACAAAATCCTGCTCTTTCAGTGCTTCCGGTTCAACTGTCAGCTTTTTTCCGTCCTTTCTGCAGGTATACAGGTCCTCACTCTGGGGGAAGAACGCGTCTTTTGGAGATTTCACGGTCTTCAGGGTATCAAGATCCACCTCCGCGTCCTCGCTCCATGCTCTGAAGTTCACCTGTCCGCTCACTTTTACAGGAAGGTATAATTCCCGGGAGCCGGCGATCAACTGGAATAATGCCGCCAGATTTTCTTTTGCTATCTTATACATACATTATCCCCTTTCTGCCACAATGCCTGGCTCTACGTCATCAAAGGTAAAGTCTGTCAGCGGTCCTCTGGAATCTGTGTCTTCACCGGCCTGATATTCTCCGTAGAACTCATTGATGTCCTTGATGAATTTCCGGTTGAACAGATGAAGGGGTATTCCCTGGGGACATACACGGCTGCACTCTCCGCAGTCTGTACAGCGTCCTGCCACATGGAAAGCACGGATGATGTGGAACATCTTCTCTTCAAAGGAGTCCACATTGGCTTTCTGGGAACTGTCAAACTTGTTGCTGTCAAATACACATTTTCTGCAGCTGCATGCAGGACATACGTTTCTGCAGGCATTGCAGCGGATACATTTGCTTAACTCCTTCTGGAAAAACGCAAATTTCTCCTCCGGGCTCATGGCTTCAATGGCAGCCACACTGTCAAAACGCTCTGCGTCTTTTGTCTCTTTTGATTCTCCGATCAGCTCATCGTATATCTTATGCTCTTTGCCTTTGCACACATGGCATCTCTCCAGCATGGCATCTGCATAGGAACATGTCTTCTCTCCGTAGAGGGTCTGTATGGTCAGGGTATCTGCCCCATCTGTGATCTCGGCGCCGGAAATACTCTCGATTCCCTTAATCCCCATACCTTTGATCTTTTCAATATCCAGCTTGCCTTTGCAGCCCACACCGATAATATAGGCTTTTTCCCTGTCCACCCTGTGCTCCTTGATGAGCTGGTTAAAGCTGTAGGTATCACACGGTTTCAGGCATACCAGGGTCTTTCCCTCCAGTTTGGAGGCTTCAATCATATATTTGCTTAAATTGGCTCCGCAGAATCCGTTGTATACGAAATTCTCAAAGTCCTCTTCTTTTTCAAAATATGCCGGTTCCGGATTGTAAGGCAGGTCTCCCGCTTTCCAGCCGAGAACACGGGCTACGGTACCGTCCGCTAACAGCTCTTTTGCACGGTTAATCAATTCCTGCATCTCAAATCCTCCAATCTTACGTTTTTGCCCAGAGAGCGGACTTTTTCCACAAACTCATTCATGGTAGTGGAGAATTTGACACCCTCTGCGGCTGACACCCATTCCACACGGGTACGTCCGTTTTCCACGCCGATATAATCCAGCATGGAGAATAAAAGTGTCATACGCCTTCTGGCATAGTAGTTTCCTGTGCTGTAGTGGCAGTCTCCCGGATGGCATCCGCAGAGGATCACACCGTCCGCACCTTTCTCAAATGCTCTCAGGATGAACATGGGATTTACACGGCAGGAACATGGCACACGGATGATCTTCACATCTGCAGGATAGGAAAGGCGGCTGCTTCCGGCCAGATCCGCACCTGCATAACTGCACCAGTTACAGCAGAATGCCACAATTTTAGGTCTGAATTCTTCCTTTGTTTCTATCGACATATTGCATCCACCTCCGCTATGATCTGTCTGTTCGAGAATCCCTGTAAGTCCATGGCTCCTGACGGGCAGGCAACGGTACAGGCTCCGCATCCCTGGCAAAGCGCATTGTTCACAACTGCGATACGGCGTGTCTCACGGATTCCGTGGTCATTCACCTCTTTGTCCTCGTAAGTGATGGCACCGTACGGGCACACATTTGCACAGGTGGAACATCCGTTGCAGAGAAGTTCGTCGGATTTGGCTGTACATGGGTTTGTCATCAGCTTGTCTTTTGCAAGAAGCCCGATGGCTTTCACTGCCGCTGCTCCTGCCTGGGAAACAGTCTCAGGTATGTCCTTGGGTCCCTGGCATACGCCTGACAGGAAGATACCTGCCGTTGGGGATTCCACGGGACGAAGCTTGGGATGTGCCTCGGTCAGGAAGTTGTTGGTATCTATGCTGGCTGTGAGCATGGTGGCAATCTTCCTTACAGAAGGATCCGGTTCAATGGCTGTAGCCAGAACCACCATATCTGCCTCCATGAGGATCTGCTTGTTATCAATGAGGTCAACGCCCTGTACTAATAACTGTCCGTTTGGCTGGGGAGCGACTTTACCCACCTGGCCTTTGATGTAGTTCACACCGTATTCCTCCACGGCTCTTCTGTAGAACTCATCAAAGTTTTTGCCCGGGGTACGGACATCAATGTAAAATACAGTCACGTTCACATCCGGATATTTATCGCGGATCAGCATGGCGTGTTTTGCTGTGTACATACAGCATATCTTGGAGCAGTAGCTCTTTCCTCTCTTGTCCGCGCAGCGGCTTCCCACACACTGGATAAACACCATATTCTTCGGCGCCTTCCCATCGGACATGCGTTCCAGATGGCCTTTGGTAGGTCCTGCTGCGTTCATGATACGCTCCAGCTCCAGGGATGTGATCACATCCTTGCTCTGGTTGTACGCATACTCATCGTAATTATCCAGCTTGATGGTGTCAAAACCGGTGGCAACTACAATGGCACCGTACTTCTCTGTAAGGATCTCGTCCTTCTGCTCATAATCAATGGCACCTGCCTGGCATACCTTGGCGCAGACACCGCATTTTCCTGTCTTGAACTTAATACAGTTCTCTCTGTCAATGACAGGAACATTGGGGATTGCCTGGGCAAACGGTGTGTAGATGGCGCTTCTTGTATTCAGGCCCCTGTTGAACTCATTGGAATTCTTCTTGGACGGGCATTTCTCCTGGCATACGCCGCAGCCTGTACATTTGTCCATATCCACACTTCTTGCTTTCTTGCGGATATCCACTGTAAAATCACCTACAAAGCCGGAAACCTTTTCCACCTCGCTGTATGTATAGATGTTGATCTTCTCATGAGCGGATGCCTCCACCATCTTAGGTGTCAGGATACAGGCAGAACAGTCCAGTGTAGGGAAGGTCTTGTCAAGCTGTGACATTCTTCCGCCGATACTGGGTGTCTTCTCCACAATATCCACTTCGTAACCCGCCTCTGCAATGTCAAGTGCGGTCTGGATACCTGCAATACCGCCGCCGATCACCAGGGCACGTTTTGTGACAAGGCTCTCGCCCGGCTTCAGGGACGCGTTCAAATTCACTTTCGCGATTGCCGCTCTTGCAAGGATGACTGCCTTCTTGGTAGCCTCCTCCATATCCTTGTGGATCCAGGAACAATGTTCACGGATATTGGCGACTTCCACCATGTATGGATTTAAGCCGGCTCTCTCCGCTGCCTTGCGGAAAGTGGTCTCGTGCATACGCGGTGAACAGGAACATACCACAAGTCCTGTCAGTTTTTCATTTTTGATAGCCTCTGCAATCTTGGACTGTCCGGCTTCGGAACACATATACTGATAATCTTCCGCATGGACAACTCCCGGCTCCATTTTAGCCATTTCCACTACTTTTTTTACATCTACCGTAGCGGCGATGTTGCTGCCGCAATGACAGACGAATACACCTATTCTCTGCACTTAACCTCACCTCCTGTATCTTCTGAATGCACTGACTAAAAGCTGCTGCGGAAGTTCCGGGTCCAAAAGCTCGGGGATTTCATCAGCTATCAGGTAATCCCCGCCCTTCTCGCGGACCACAAGCTGTCTTGCCGCATCAATGAGTTTGCCCGGTTTTACATCCCTTGGGCAGCGCTCCACGCATGCAAAGCAGGAAAGGCATTTCCAGAGAGATTTTGAGTTCACCAAAGACTCGATATCTTCATTCTGCACATAAGATACAAACTGATGGGGTTTGATGTCCATTTCATTGTAGGATGGACAGGATGCAGAACATTTGCCGCATTTCATACATTTCAGCGGATTGACACCGCTGATTTCCTTAATCATTTCAGCCTGTTTTTTTGGAGTATTCATGCTTTTGCTACCTCCTCTTTCACGCCGAGAGCTTCTGCCAGAAGTTCTGTAAAATAGTATACCGGAAGTCTGCTGCCGCAAGTGCTCTTATTCAGATTATACAGGCATAATGGACAGGCTGTGATCAGCATGTCAGCTCCAAATCCGGATGCGCTGTCCATGATCTTATCACACATGGTTTTTGACATCTCTTTTTCCTTCAGGGATATGTAGCCGCCGCAGCACTCGTTTCTGTACGGATAGATCACCGGCTCTGCACCGATGGCCCGGATGAAGTCCTCGATGATGGACGGATTCTCCGGATCGTCGAATTCCAGAAGCCCGCTTGGGCGAAGAAGCAGGCATCCGTAGTAAGCGCCTATCTTTTTGCCGGTAAGCGGAGCTGTCACTTTCTCCTTTAACGTGTCGAAACCTATGCGGTCACGGAGTACCTCCAGAAAATGGAGCACTGTCGTCTCACCTGCATAGGGTTCTTCTAACTGCATATAATTATTTGCTCTGGTGCGAATATCGTCTGCGTTCTTCATATCATCATTGACACGTTTTATCACATGATGACAGGCAGAACAGAGTGTTACCAGATCCTGGCCTTTTTCTTTGGCCTCATTGAGAGCACGGACGGAAGAAAGTTTTGTGGCGATCTCGTCAGTGCCCAGCGGATAAACTCCGCCGCAGCACTGCCAGTTTTCAATTTCTTCCAGTTCAAATCCCAGTGCCCTTGCAGAAGCTCTGGCATAAGCATCCAGCTCCACTGCTTTTGTTTTCAGGGTACACCCCGGATAATAACTGTACTTCATAGTTCCTCCTAATAATCCCGGAAACTGTCCAGTATCCTCATACTTCCTGCTTGGCGGACCAAAGGATACTGAACAGTCATCCTGTTTCTACAGTTCTATCTGTTTGATAACTTCTTTCAGCGCGTTGGCACTTGCCTGAAGTTTAGCAACTTCTTCTTTGTTCATACGCATTGGCACTTTGCCCTGGATACCATTGGGGCCAACCAGAGTCAGGGTGCTCACGCAGACATCCTCAATGCCGTATTCCCCATGCATCATAGAGGAAACGGTTGCGATGGAATCTGAAGATGCCAGCAGGATTCCGCAGAGCTTACATACTGCTGCAGATACCGCGTAGAAGGTAGCACCTTTATTTGCGATCACCTTGCCGCCGGACTTCTGAACATAGGTCAGCATTTCGTCTTTATCCAGCACATCTACCTCTTTGCCAAGGTTCTTAGCCAGTTCATAATACTCATCTACACTGACACCTGATATATACGCACCGGTCCAGGGAATGAAGGAAGTATCGCCGTGCTCACCGAATACATAAGCGTGGATGTTCTTCTGAGCAACTTTAAAGTGTTCAGACAGTCCGCAGCGGAGGCGCGCCGTATCCAGAATCGTTCCGGAACCGATGATCTGATTCTCCGGCAGTCCTGAGATCTTTGTAAATACATAAGTCATAATATCAACAGGATTGCTTACAATGATGTAAAGCGCGTTTGGCGCAGCCTTTACAATTTCCGGTGTAATGCTCTTTAAAATATTCACATTTGTCTGTGTCAGCTCAATTCTTGTCTGACCCGGTTTGCGGGCGATTCCTGATGTGATGATCACAATATCGGAATCCTTTGCATCCTCGTACTCTCCGGCAACGATGTTGATCGGATCGCGGAAACAGGTACCCTGTGCGATATCCATAACTTCTCCGGCAACCTTTTCTTTGTTGATATCAATCAATACGATCTCTGATGCGATATCCCCGTTAGATAATGTGTAAGCAATTGTTGAGCCAACGCTTCCGGCTCCGATGACAGTAATTTTACTACTCATGCTTGCTCCTTTCCCCTTCCCTTGGGTGGTCCTTATTGTCTTTTTTTTAACAATTAATATTCAAAAAAATGTGAAATCACAAATTCTATCTCTCTGAGTATGTTTTTCTGTTAAAACATATTTACTCATCCCCCCTGGTTTCAGGGCCTTTTGAGAAGAATCTGATTTCGCGCTACGAATTAAGGATATCATATTGATAAGAAATTAACAACAACTTTTTAACGATTTTTTGTACTTTTTTGCCTCATCTACTACGTTAATGTAGAAAAGTGCACTTTCGGCCATCTTGTTTTTTGTGCGTGCATTCAAAAAATTAAAAATGCTTAAATTACTTGTATTTTTATGCGTGCAATTTATTTTTGGACTTTTTTTGTCGATTATTTTTTCGATTATTTTCCTGGAATATTGGGGCAGATTCATGTATGTATACAAAAAACAAAAAATGGTTATTTCTGAATTTATCACACATTTTTAAGGTGTGCTTACAAAAGCACGCTGTATTCAAAAAAAGACTGCCCCTGCCAGCTCCGTCATTCCGGCACCGCAGGGGCAGTCTTTTTATCTATCAAACATGTTAGTTTAAATATCTTTTATCGGAAATTCCACTGTCACCACAAACAGATCCGCATCCACTTCAATCCCGAACACACCTCCGCACGCCTCTGTAAAACTCCTGGCAATAGAAAGGCCCAGTCCGCTTCCGCCGTCGGTACGGCTCTCATCTCCGCGTACAAACCGCTCGGTAAAATCAATATCCGACGGGATCTCCTCCTGGGAAATATTTTTTACCGTGGCCCTTGCTGTTTTATTGTCTGTTTTCAGTGTTATGAAAACGCGTGAACCATCCAGGGAATACTTCAGGGCGTTCTGCAGAAGGTTCTGGAAAACTCTGTAGAGACGGCTGCCATCCGCATGGATCATCACTGCCTCTGCAGGAATCTGTGCTTTAACCGTCACAGAGCTTTCTTCTATCTGTTCCTCCATATCAGCCAGTGTCTGGCGGAGAAGCTTGCCCAGATCCAAATCCTCTAAATTTACGGGGAGCTGTTTGGAGGCCGCCTTGCTGATCTCAAAGACATCCTGCACCATGGATTTCAGACGCTGGGACTTTATATCCAGAATACGGACATAATCCTTGACATCCTCCGGAAGGTTCTCCTCCTGCTTCATAAGCTCCACATAACTGATAATGGAGGTGAGGGGGGTCTTGATATCATGGGATACATTCGATACCAGTTCCACCTTCATACGCTCGCTTTTCATTCGCTCTGACAGAGCCGTATCCATACCATATTGGATATCATTTAGCTGCTGGACAGCGTCATACAGATCTGAATCCTCCGGCACTTTCAGCTTATCCGTCATATTTCCGTCATGGACTTTTTTTATCTGACGGATCAGATCACCCATCTCTTTGGCGAGTATCCGGTTGTCAGATGCATATTGTCTCATCATACCCGCCAGCAGTGCGATCACCGCCAGTGCCACAAGCAGCAGCACCACTGCAAGGCTTCCGCCATTATCATACAAATAATAAGATGACACAAAGCAGGCCAAAGCCGCAATCACTGACAGTACGATTCCGGATATCATCACCGGTGAAAATTTACGGATCATTTTTTTTTGAAAAGGATACTCCATATCCCTTATCTGAAATAATTTCTGTATATCCCTGACCAGTATCTTTCTGAGTTTCTTTCTGTTATATCTGTAATCATTGATCAGGAGATATAAAATCCAGAAACATATCAGCAGCAGCATGGGATTTGCCAATAAAGAATACATCATCGGATACAATATCTCTGATGCATACTCATAGTACCCCCATCCGTAAAAGACACCCATGTAGTTGTTAAGTCCTGCAATTCCTCCCACAATCACAAGAACTGCCAGAGCGACCTTACATTCCAGCCAGATTTTTCCCGTATAAACCGCAAGGAATCTGTCTCCGTCCTTTTTATACTTTCTCAGTGCCAGGTAAACGCCCAGAAGCACGAGTCCGGCAATAAACTCCACGATTTTGGCAATGTAGCTGCGCTTTGCATGTTCCATATTTCGGACTATATCATACAGGCTGCTTGTCCCATAATAACTGCCCGAACTGCCGGAATAATTACCCTGCACATAATTTACCGGAGATTTTATCACTGCCATGCGAACTTCTGCCTTTTTTGTTTTTTCATCCACGGTAAAATTCTTATAGCCGGGAATACGCCACTGGCTGTCATCACGGTATACCCCATCCCCATATACATCTACAGCTTTCTTATCTTTGAATACAGACGCCTTACCCTCTGCAAAGACCATATAAAAATTGTAATCTGAAGGCAGACTCTTTTCTCCCTCTTTCAAAATTCCATTCTCATCGTTGGTATATACAGACTTTCCGTTATACCGGATATCATAGATCAGGTTTTTATCGTTTTTAATCGTCTCATGCACTTGTTTTGCGGAAGTTTTATACTCCCAGTCCTCTGAGGTGTAATCCCCATCCCAAGCCGATTCTGCACTTTCCTCGATTACAGTAGTCGCCGCACTCTCCGCAATGCCGCTTCCCCAGGAGATGTCATAAGAATCATCCAAAGCTGCATCTCCATATCTGCTGTACCAGTCCACCGGACCTCCGGCTGCCATGGCAAGAAACATATCCAGATAGTCTGACACAAAGCTGCGAAACTCCTCAGTCTCTTCAAAATCCGAGGCAAGCGCATCCTTAACGCTCACCCCCCGGGGGCCGCTCCCTGTCAGAAAATTCAGGCCGGTCAAGCCACTCTCCACAAGCAGACAAATACTCAGGAAAAACGCTGCCCAGGCTGTTATCACTTTACATTTTTTCGATTTTATATCCAATTCCCCACACCACCTTTAAGTATTCTGGCTCCTTTGGATTCAGTTCGATTTTTTCACGAATGCGCCGGATATGCACCATAACCGTGTTCTCCGGAGCAAATGCCTCTTCTTCCCAGACACGGCGGTAAATTTCCTCTGCGGAAAATACACGTCCCAGGTTCCGCATAAACAGATCCACAATCTTTGTCTCCGTGGCAGTGAGCCGAATGGACTCCCCGTCCGCATACAGCACCCGCTCCTCAGCATGGTAACAGAGACGGCCGCTTTTAAACTCCTTGGAGCCGCTGACCGCATGGATATCTCCCAATCTGGTATAACGCCTGAGATGGCTTTTTACCCTGGCAACCAGCTCCTGTGAATTGTAGGGCTTTGTCACATAATCATCCGCTCCCATGGAAAGCCCCAGCACCTTGTCTGTGTCCTCACTTTTGGCACTCAGTACGATAATCGGTATATTTTTTCTCTCCCTGATCTTCATAATGGCGGACAGGCCGTCCATACGCGGCATCATGACATCCATCAATATAAGCTGAACCTGATTCTGCGCCAGAAGGTCCAGCGCCTCCAATCCATCATAGGCCCGCAGGACTTTGTAGCCCTCCCTCTCCAGTAAAATAGCTATGGCCTTTACGATCTCTCTGTCATCATCTGCCACAAGAATACATTCGCTCATGTCTCCTCCTCCTTAAAGCTTGTATTTATAATACCCCCTCTGTCTTACAAAACAACTGACAGATTCCTTACAGATTTCTTACAATGCTGTCCTTTCTAAAATAGGAGAAGCACCCGCGGTACTTCTCCTACTGTCTCATACATCCATATTCTTATAAGTATAAAGCATAATCGGCATTTATACAAGGCGAACCGAACTGGCTCCTCTGCCCATTTTACACCCCTGCTGTTGCCTGCATGCACATCTTTTCTATTACCAGACTGATGGCCACATGCTCCGGCACATTATCTTTTCCGTAAATAACAATACTGCATAAACTGCCCTCACGAATCCCGTACTGTCAGTCCCGCCTAAAAGATTATTTTCCTCTACTTTAAATATTATAAATACTGATAAAATAATGCTGTGAATAATACACGTTTTTCGCCCGCAATCTAAGTTTGTAGTTTTACTAATCCCGGCATAATACAAAATACGAATCATATTCTGTTCCATTATGTCCTATTAATTTTTCTTCTGAGCGTTTAAATCCTAAATCTTTCAATGCCGCAATACGTTCTGTCGCTGCTATCGTAGCTTTTGTAGCAATTTTATCACAACCAAACAAGGTATATGCAGGTTCAATTATCAATCTTAATATCTCTATAATCTCACTTGAAATTTCATAGTCACTTCGAATATCTAATCTAAGTAATCCGCAATTTGTAAAATAATCGGCAGCATCTCTGTGGAATAATTCAATTGTTCCGATTGCTTCATCCGTTGTTTTTGATACAATAGCCCACCGAACAAATCCCTGTCTGTTATACTCCCAAAGCCAATATTCTATTGCCTGTTCCATTCTATTTTCCGTTGTATAATGAAAGTCGTCCCCACCACAATTATCACTATTAAAAAATGGTACTGCCTTATCATCAGAGTATACCTTTAATAGATCTTTTTTGTCCTCTTTACTTACCATTCTCAATATATAACTCTCGTTCTCATATTCGGGACAATTCTTATATACATCCACCATACTATTCCTCCTGGAAAAATTCCGAATCTATCGACCTGATACTAACCTTAGTAAAACAAAATCCTCCTAAAAAAATAAGAGAAACGCTGAAAACCAACGTTTCTCCTACCTTTACTTACTGCCGCAGACCGGAATCGAACCGGTACGGGTATCACTACCCACGGGATTTTAAGTCCCGGGCGTCTGCCAGTTCCGCCACTGCGGCAAAACGACCCAGAAGAGACTCGAACTCTCGACCTCCGCCGTGACAGGGCGGCGCTCTAACCAACTGAGCCACTGGGCCAAAACTTATTAACTTGTAACCTTTAACTGATAAATGGACCTTCGGGGACTCGAACCCAGGACCGACCGGTTATGAGCCGGTTGCTCTAACCAACTGAGCTAAAGGTCCATAAAGCCGATGATCGGACTCGAACCGATAACCTGCTGATTACAAATCAGCTGCTCTGCCAATTGAGCCACATCGGCGTACCTGTTTAACTTATTGTTTCAATCCTTATTGAATGACTCCAAGGGGATTTGAACCCCTGTTACCGCCGTGAAAGGGCGGTGTCTTAACCGCTTGACCATGGAGCCAAAAAACTCCCCCTGTTGGACTCGAACCAACGACACTGCGGTTAACAGCCGCATGCTCTACCGACTGAGCTAAGGAGGAATAG